>CAWVWK010000213.1:0-4342 GCA_963933725.1 uncultured Colwellia sp. | reverse complement strand
TAAAAATGAAGGGTGAAAGTAATTAAGCGATCCTTTTAAATAAATCATCATTCAAAAGCCGCAAAAGAACCATGCGGCTTTAAAACTTTCCAATTATTGGTTATGTTGGGCTGTTTGACTAATGAGTTCTTTATGGTGAAGTTTCATGACCACCCTTCGGTCATAAAAGCTGTTTTTGTGCTCTTCACTTGACTCTATTAGATTAGTTGCCCCATAAGCCATTGTAGTAATTTGCTGACTATCAACCCCTTGTGCTATCAATAAGCTTTTAACAGAATCAACGCGAGCAATCGATAAAGCCTGATTTACAGAATCTTCACCTGATAAATCCGTATAACCAGACAAATCAATCTGCATTGCAGGTGAATCATTTAATATTTCAGCGATAGCAGCTACTTTCTCTTGATAGTGAGGAGCGATGTCACTTGATCCTGTTTTAAACTGTAAGGTCATCAGTAACTTTTCAACATTAATTTTTTTATCAATGACTGTTTCTTTATTATGCTGAGCTTGAGATAAAGCAAGTAGTTCTTTTTGGTAATCTTGTTCTACATCCAATAATTTTTGTTGATAGTTTTCACTATTCGCATTTAACGAGTTTTGAAAGCGGTTCTCTTGCATCGACAAGTTATACTCTAAGTGTTCAATATCGTCCTTTGCATTAACATGTTGTGCAATAAATGTTCCTGTAACACCTGCTACAATAGCGCCTATTGGTCCGCCAAGTATGCCTCCAATTACTAGCCCTGTTCCCAAGCCAATGTTTTCATTTTGTAGATGTTCTTCAGCCCTTTGAGTATCTAATTCCTCCTGATTAATACTTTCTTGTGATGCGAAGACGGTATTTGATGTTAATACTGCCATGATAACGGTATTGATCATGGCTTTATTCAATTTACGACCATATTGATTACTTTTTGAAGTGGTAAAGTTTGCGTTTAGTTTCGTGTTTTTCATAATGAACCTTTAGTTTAGGAATTTAAATCAATCTCATTTATTTCATGAAACTGATATTGTGTTTAATAAACGTTTGCTGTTTTAACAAACGCTATTAAACACACCTAAAAAGGCATTCAACTGTTTCTATCATGGCAAAGTACTGAGCAATTGTGGCAAAGTTATGGCAAAGTCACTTTTTTAGCGATTATCCATAAAAAGTCATATATAGTCAGCAGTAATAAGTCTATTTGAGGATACGTATACTTGTGGTATTAATAAATCAAAAGCCAATAAATTGGAGAGAAAATGTCTAAATGCATAGCCATTGTTGAAGACGAAGCGGCCATTAGAGAAAATTATGCTGATGTGCTTCGTTCGCAAGGGTATCAGGTTCAAACCTATGCGAACAGAGAGACAGCAACTAGCGCATTTAATTTGCGCCTGCCGCATTTAGTGCTTCTCGATATTGGCCTAAACGATGAGTACGACGGTGGATTTGAACTTTGCCAACTTTTAAGAAGTAAAAGTGAAAGTGTCCCTATTATCTTCCTTACTGCAAGGGATAACGACGTTGATACTGTCTCTGGCCTGCGAATGGGCGCCGATGATTATTTATCAAAAGATATAAGCATAACACATTTGACCGCGCGAATTTCTGCATTGTTTAGACGGCAAGAGGCATTAAACAAACCAATACAAGAAGAACAAATACTTCAAATCGGTGAGCTTTACGTCGATAAGCAGCGCATGACTATGCGATGGAAACAAACCAGCATAGATTTAACTATCACTGAGTTTTGGCTTGTTTATGCGCTAGCTAAAAACCCTGGCCATGTTAAAAATAGATCCCAACTTATGAATGACTCCAAAATATTCGTCGATGATGCAACTATCACATCACATATAAAACGTATCAGAAAAAAGTTCAGTGCTTGTGATACACAATTTACATCTATCGATACCGTTTATGGCATGGGTTATCGTTGGAATGAAGCATCCCCTTCTTTGTAAATGGCGAGCATTATGAAACAAAAATTGACTCGTTTTCGATTTGGCTTACGCTCGAAACTATTACTCCTATCAAGCTTTCTTTTTGTTATACCTTGGTTTGGCTATCAATATGTTTGGGAGATGGAAAAATATCTCCGTTTTGGCCAAGAGCAGACACTTGTAGGTACAGCCCGAGCCCTTGCTACGGCACTTCATGAACGTGCAAATTTATTCAACAAGCAAGCAAGCTTTTTACCTAGTGTTGAGCAAGGTAAAGACTTATATAGTTATCGCTTAACCCAAGCTATTCAGTTAAATGGCTTACATAACGATTGGCCAAATTTCGATAGTAAAGCACACTTTTATGATGAAAAGCATAAACTTTTCTCTAATGGACCACTCAATATCAACTTTAAGGCGAGTGTTGGAAAATATGACAAGTATTTATATATGTTCCTTCAAGTGGTTGACAACAATGTTGTGTATCGAAGTGAAAATGCTTTAAGTATTACCAACAACGATCATTTAGCTTTATCATTTAGCGATAACGACGGTAATTTCTATCGTTATATTGTAAGTAACAAACAAGCCGGTTGGTTAAGCGCCTATAGAATACAATCAGATGATGGCTTTCCTGAACCTGCACCACAAATTCAAGGTACCTGGCTCAATACCGCTCAAGGCTATAACATTGAATTACGTATACCTTTATCTAATATTGGTGACAATATAGCCTTTGCTATATATGACAGTAAAGAACAAAACAAGCAGGCTGTTGCTGCCGTAGGCTCAGCTGATCCTAACAAACAATCATCATTAGGCACGATTTTAGTTCCTTCTCCAGAAATTGAACGGATTGTCAAAGGAATGAAATACACCCACTCGAGTATTTGGGTTGTAGATCAACATCATCGAGTATTAGCAAGCGCAGGTACACTAAATAAAGCCAATGGTGTTTGGAATGCTCAAGTCGCTTTAAACAAAATTCCAGAGCCAGATAGTCTTTGGCATCAATTTAATGAGCATGTGTTATTACCTATTTATTACACTGTTTTAACCAAACCAGCAAACACGTTTATTGATCAGATATATGATGCGAAACACCTTGAAGGAGAGCATATAGTCAGTGCACTAAATGGTGAGTCCAAGTCTCAATGGCGCTTGACAACAGATAAAAAAGCATTGGTTCTTTCAGCTGCCTATCCAATATATATTAAGGGTAAAGTTCAAGGAGCGGTCATTGTAGAAGAAACAACAAATGGTATTCGCACTCTACGTAACGAAGCACTAGAAAAACTTTTTACAAATATATTAGCCATTTTAGTACTTGGTGGTCTTACTTTCATTTTATTCGCTTCACGTATATCTTCTCGTATTAGACAATTAAGCACTCAGGCTGAACAAGCGATAGATAGTCAAGGTCGCATAAGAGGTGCCATGGTGCCATCTACTTTCAATGATGAAATTGGTGATTTATCTAGAAGCTTTAGTACAGCAGTGAACAGATTAAGCCAGTATAATCATTACTTAGAAAATATGTCCTCGCGCTTATCTCACGAATTGAGAACCCCTATTGCTGTTGTCAAAACTTCTTTAGAAACACTAACACTTCAATCTAATTCGGGCTTACATACAAATAGCCTGTTAGAAAATAATCTAGGAGAAAAACAGTCGCCTGAAGTGCAAAAATCACGGAGTTTAACTGATAACCCTTATATACTTCGAGCGCAGACAGGTATCAATACCCTAAACCTTATTCTTACCAATATGAGCGAGTCTACACAATTAGAACAATTATTGACTAAGACACAGAAAATTGAATTTAACTTAACGGAAGTCGTCTCTGGGTGTATCGCTGGCTACGAGCAAGTATACCCTCGACTTAATTTTATTTTTAATTGTAGTACTCGTCCTATTAAATTTTTTGGTTCACCTGAACATATAGTGCAGTTACTTGATAAAGTGATAAATAATGCGGTTGAATTCAGTAAAGACCAACAAATTACAGTCAGCTTGGCGTTAATAAGTAAAACTGAGAATGCTATTCGCCTACGTATAGAAAATAACGGAGAATTGTTACCAAATGAGTTAAATGATTACCTGTTTGATTCTATGATATCAGTCAGAAAAGTTTCTTCATTAAATACCAATGGTATTTCAGGAGAGGAGAGCAAAGCCCCACACCTCGGCCTAGGTCTTTATATAGCGAGATTAATTTGTGAATTTCATCAAGGTACTATAAAAGCTTACAATCACAATAACCCTGACGGTGCCACTATTGAAATACAACTCCCTGTTTCTATCTCCTCTTTAAAATCTTAAACGCTTCATAGCCCTTATTTGCATTTAAATCTAAATAAAGGCTATAAATGATTTCTGTAGACTTTATTTGAAGTCGCGAAAAAACACCATT
>CAWVWK010000212.1:0-4343 GCA_963933725.1 uncultured Colwellia sp. | reverse complement strand
AGTCGTTGGCATGGGATAAAATGGATAATTTAATCCCTGCTATTGTTCAGCACCATAAAACTGGTGCAATATTAATGCAAGGCTATATGAATCAGGAGTCTCTGGCAGAAACACTCAAAACTGAAAAAGCCACTTTTTTCAGTCGTTCAAAGCAGGCGTTGTGGTTGAAAGGGTCAACATCGGGGAATTTTTTACATGTTAAGCAAATTGTTACTGATTGTGATAAAGACAGCTTATTACTTGCTTGTAGCCCTGACGGTCCAAGTTGTCATTTAGGGACAGAGTCTTGCTTTGTCGAACAAACACTTACCGAGCAAAACTTTTTAAGTGAGCTTGAACAAGTTATTTCACAGCGAAAACTAGAGAAACCTGAAGACAGCTATACAGCACATTTATTTTCTAGAGGCACCACCAAAATAGCCCAGAAAGTTGGCGAAGAAGGTGTTGAAGTAGCGCTTGCTGCCGTTGCTGAAACCAAAGAAGATTTGCTTGGGGAATGTGCTGATTTATTTTACCATACACTGGTATTATTAGCAGACAAAAATATAGCGTTAAGCGAAGTGATGGCGGTGTTGCAAAAGCGCCATAATAAGTAACCGGAACTAATGAGTCCCGCCGTTAACGCATAAAGGAGAAAAACATTAGCATTAAAACACAATGGCAAGTAAAACATTTTGATGAGCTTGCCTTAAACCAGTTGTACGACTTATTAAAACTACGTATTGACGTTTTTGTCGTTGAGCAAACTTGTTATTACCCCGATTTAGATAGTGATCAAGAGTCACTTGATAGACACAAAGATACTATTCATCTTTTAGGTTATCAAAAGGGGCTGTTAGTTGCTTACTCTCGAATCTTGGCTAAAGGCCAAAGTTATCCTGAGTATGTAAGTATTGGCCGTGTAGTAACGAGCGACAAAGCAAGGGGGCAAGGTTTAGGCCACAAGCTCATCGCTAAAGGATTAGAGGTTTGCCAGCAAAACTTTGCTGGCGAGAAAGTAAAAATATCTGCACAAGAGCATCTTAAAGGTTATTATCAACAACATGGTTTTGAGCAGGTATCGCCGATGTATTTAGAAGATGATATCCCGCATATTGCGATGATTTTAAAAAGCTAATTTTAACCTCAATTTAGTTCCTGAAAAAGATAAGACCGCTCTTATAGTACCTCTTTGCTGGACATTCTTTTGACGAAAAAAAGCCGCTTTATATATTATATAAACCGGCTTTATTTTAATAACTAAATTAACTACATAGATTACTTCAAAATAGTATCTATCGTTCCTTGCGCTAAACCATGGTAACCAGGGCGCGCTTTTTCATATACATTCATTGCCCAAGCTTTATCTTCTGCTTTAGTAGCAAGCTCTTTATACAATGGGACAATTAACTTACGACGACCAATTGATTCAAGATACTTAGCCATTGCTGGATAAACTTCTTTGTAACCAGTTCTAATCGCTAATAAATACCATGCATGTGCAATTTCAGCATTAGTACTCGTTGTTAAGTTAAACGCATTATCTAATGCTAACATGCGCTCAGTACTTAACTGATGCGGTAAATTATTGATAAAGTGAAGCCATTCGTGAAGTGTCCACGCATTGGTATCTAATTTCTCTAGTTTAAGTTCATCTTTGAGAAGTGCTTCAATTTGAACATCTATTTTACTAAAAGCATCCGATGTTGGTTGAGGAGCGGCTTTAGGTAGACCAGATTGATATATCCACTCGTTCACTTCATCATCAGAAACAATGTTAGGGTACTTATGAATTAAATTCTTGTTAAGATACTTAACAAACGCTTGTGTACCTAAACTTTGAAATGCATGTGAGTCGAAGTATGCAAGTACGAAAGCGTCAAAGCGTTCACGACCAAATTTTTCTTCTAAAAACATTAAAAACAACTGCCCCTTGGTGTATGGAACACCTGAAAAAGCATCATCGGGATCTCTTCCTTTAAGGTCGATGTAAAGTTGAGTGTCCCCCTCGTCTAAGGTTTTTAATTCATCATTGAGCCCTTGTGCGCTTAACGCTTGTTCCATTACAGCTCTTTGCGTGCCAAAAACTTCTTCCATTATGCGGTTTTCAACATAACTGGTGAAACCTTCATTTAGCCATAAATCTCTCCAGCTTTCGTTAGTCACTAAATTACCAGACCAAGAATGCGCTAACTCATGCGCAATTAGATTTACCAGGCTTTTATCGCCAGCTATAACTGTTGGCGTGATAAAAGATAACCGTGGGTTTTCCATTCCACCAAATGGAAAGCTAGGTGGTAAAATTAACAAGTCGTAACGTCCCCAACGATATTTACCATACATTTGTTCAGCTTTATCAATCATCGCTTGGGTATCATCAAATTCAGCAACGGCGGCATCTAAGATATTTGTCTCTGCGTAGATACCTGTTTGATGACTCATCGCTTTAAAATGTAGGTCACCCACCCCAATTGCAATTAAATATGCAGGTACTGCTTGCGGCATCGAGAAAAAATAATCTCCATCGCGCACTGTGTCAGGCTCATTATTCGCACTCATTACCGCAAGTAAGTCTTTGTCTGTGGTAATACGTGCTGTGTATGTAACACGAACACTTGGTGTATCTTGAATAGGGATCCAAGAACGTGCATGAATAGCTTGGTTTTGACTAAATAAGAATGGTTTCTCTTTACCAGCTGTTTGCTCTGGAGATAACCACTGTAATCCAGATGCTTTTTCTGTTGAATTATAATACACGCGTAATTTTGAAGCTTTAAATGGCATTTTAACCGTTAATTTTGCCCCTAAAACATCATCTCTTTGCGCTAAATTATGCTTAACGCTTACCCAATTACCTTGGGTGTTTTCTGCCATTACCTTATGAACAATTAAGTCTCGCGTATCAAGTACAACATCGCTAACATTGGGTGATAACCACTTTAATGATAAATCAGCAAAGCCTGATAATGCTTTATTTTCAAAGTCTACATCAAGATCTAGGTACAAGTGTGTAGTGATCACCTCATCATAGTTTGAGTAAGTATAAACATCTTTCTTTGGCGAATTATTTGCATTAGCCTGAACGAAAAAAGCTTGTGACATTGCTATTGAAATAATACACAAGGTTTTAAAGAAACGTTTCATTGGTTTCCCCTATTAACGTGAATAAAAAATAAGGCGGGTAGATTACTGTTAATCTACTCGCCTATTCAAGTATTTAAACCGGTTTTTCGATACTATTTTGCAATAAAGCGCAAAAAACGTACATATTTTCATACATTCATTCTCATACATTGAATATATTATCCGACACAAAATAGAACGAAACAGCAAGGTTTTTTACTATATTAACTCATAGAGCTAAAAAGCATGTTCCATTTTAATTACCACTCTTCTATTTTTACCTCGCCCTAACGTATTAGCGTTTGTGGCTATATGCTTCTTTTCTCCATGACCCTGCGTTTCAATTATGGTTGCTTCTATACCACTTTTAACAAAAGTATCTTTTATCTTATTTGCTCTACTTTTTGATAGTGCTAGGTTTTTATTCCTTCCCCCATAGCTATCGGAATATGCATCAACCAAAACAACATCAACACCTTGAACCAAAGAAATAAATTTTTTAATTTTTTCAAACCGAGCCTTTGAAGCAACAGTTAATTCATCGCTGTCTGACTGATAATTAAGTACCGTAAAGGCAATATCATCAAAACTATAATTAAGTAAATTGCTTACACAAAATACAAAGTCACTGTAAGCTTTTTTAAATTTCGCCGAAGAAATGCCTACCGATATACTATTTTCCTGGTTATACCAATGATTATAATAAAAAGTTGGGTTCATTCCCTGCTCTAGCTCTCCAAGCATAGTCCAAGCCATTTTCTTTGATAAACCTGCATTGAATTGTTTATAAAGTTGCATATTTCCAAGCTTTTTTCCAGATTCTCCTGGTCGCCATGGTGGAGGCTCACTGCGTATTGTCGCTAAGGAGTAGTTATCAGGTAAAAGTAGCATGTCTATTTCAAAAGACATATTAAGGTTTTTATTGGCTTTCGAAGAGAATTTAGCCACGCCATAACGTGGAATATAATGTGATAAAGTACACTGAAGAGGAGAATTTTTTGACAGTGACCACATAGCGTCTTTCAAGTTAGCACTATATTGGAAAGTGCCTGCAACTGTCGTTGAAATAAAAAAGGCATATGCAAATATAAAGCTCACAAGTGATACTTTTAATATAATAAAATAATTTTTTTTAAATAAACTGCTTACCTTCATGATTCTATTCTTTAGTTATTTAACTAAGACTTTTATCGGCAATATTTAAATTAACTTTAACAGTATTACCTTAATGTAAAGCTTAG
>CAWVWK010000211.1:0-4363 GCA_963933725.1 uncultured Colwellia sp. | reverse complement strand
GTCAAGCATTTGGCTGTCATCGTTTGGTGAACAATAACGTGCGTAATACCATGAAGACTCCATAAAGGTATCAAACGTATCTGTTTCGCGTAATGCATCTTCGCCGTTGTAAGTGGTTTTTGCCCACTCTGGGTCATCTTTTATAGGTGAAGTAACACCATTCATAACGACATCTTCAGGCAGCACAACAGGTAGTTCAGACTCAGGCACAGGAACCGACTCACCGTTAGCTAGGTTGATCATTGGAATAGGAGTACCCCAATAACGCTGACGAGAAACACCCCAGTCACGTAATCTAAAGTTAGTGGTTACCTTACCTTTATTTTCTTGTGTAAGCTTGTCGCTGATTGCTTTGAAAGCTTCATCGAAATTTAAACCGTCAAATTCACCAGAATTTACTAGGGTAGATTTTTCAGTAATTGCAGCAACATTAATATCGTCACCTTCTTGTGGTGCAACAACTTGGCTAATGTCTAACTGATATTTTTTAGCAAATTCGTAGTCACGTTGATCATGTGCAGGTACTGACATAACCGCACCTGAGCCATAATCCATTAAGACAAAGTTTGCCGCCCAAATTGGAACAAGTTTACCCGTTAAAGGGTGAATTGCTTTAAGCCCAGTATCAACACCTTTCTTTTCCATCGTCGCTAATTCAGCTTCCGAGGTTTTACTGTTTTTACATTCGTCGATAAAACTTGCTAACTCGGCATTATTTTTTGCAGCACCTAAAGCAAGCGGGTGCTGCGTGGCAACAGCAACATAAGTTACACCCATCAATGTATCAGGACGTGTTGTATAAACATCGAAACTTTCTGTAGATTCACTTTCTGCAACTTCAAAGGTGATTTCTACACCTTGAGAGCGACCAATCCAGTTACGTTGCATGGTTTTAACTTGTTCTGGCCAATCTTCTAACTGGTCTAAATCGTCTAATAATTCTTGCGCGTAATCAGTAATTTTGATGAACCATTGAGGAATTTCTTTACGCTCAACAATCGCACCAGAGCGCCAACCTCTGCCATCAATTACTTGCTCGTTTGCAAGTACGGTTTGATCTACTGGATCCCAGTTAACAGTGGCATTCTTCTTATAAACTAAACCTTTTTCATAAAGTTTAGTGAAGAACCATTGTTCCCAACGATAATAATCTTGCTTACAAGTTGCTAATTCTCTATCCCAGTCATAACCAAAACCTAAAGACTTTAATTGATTGCGCATGTAGTCGATGTTTTGGTAAGTCCACTTACCTGGAGCCGTTTTGTTTTTTATAGCGGCATTTTCTGCAGGCAAACCAAAAGCATCCCAACCCATTGGTTGCATCACATTTTTACCCTGCATACGTTGATATCTTGAGATCACATCACCCAAGCTATAGTTACGGACATGACCCATATGTAAACGGCCACTAGGGTATGGGAACATTGCCAAACAGTAAAACTTTTCTTTACCTGGCTGCTCAACGGCTTTAAATGTTTGATTTTCTGTCCAAAAGTTTTGAACACTTGCTTCAATAGCTTGCGGGTTGTAAATGGATTCCATTAACGGGGTCTCGGGCACTTGCTTGTAAGGTATGGCGCTAGGCCTTTAACTGAGGAAAATAGTCCTGAAATAAAGGTAGCAACTAAAAGGTATAGAATACCTTATCTGCCCCTTAAACGACAAGTTTAAAATGAATAGATTTTCATAAGTAATGTGATAGTTTTTTTAGGTAAATGTAAGTTGTTACTTTACTTATTGATAACAGGGTTTACTATTGCTTATATCAACTTATCGAATGGTATAATCACTTTTTTACGACGAAACCATGCCGGATGCTTTTAGCGTTCACTTCACATCGTTCTAGCCCAGGATAAACATGAACAAAGAATTAGCTCAAACAATTGAAAGAACTAAGCTTGCAACATCGAGCTTAACCTCCCCTTTATCTATGGATCTTTTTTCTTCTAAAAGCGTAAGTAACGAAACACAAACGATTATCGGCCATGAAAGAGCGAAAGAAGCTTTAAATTTTGGTTTATCGATGACAGCGCCTGGCTTTAATATTTTTGCCATGGGCGAAGATGGGACAGGTAGGCAAACATTAATTAGAAAGTCACTTTCACATTTAGCAGCTAAACAAACAACACCGGCTGAGTGGTGCTACATCAATAATTTTGATGAAAATCATATTCCTTACAAATTGTATGTAAATCCCGGTGATGGCAAGCAATTACTTAAAGCAATGAATGAGTTTGTTGATGACTTACTTGCCGCTTTCCCTGAAGTTTTTGACAATCCAAGTTACCAAAGACAAAAAGCTGCTATTGATAGGGCCTTTAATGTTAAATACGATCAGGCTATTGCAACCGTTGAAGACTTGGCATTAAAAGAAAATGTGGCTTTATTTGAAGAGAACGGAGAAGTTGGGTTTGCACCTATGGTTAACGGTAAAGCTATCGCTGATAAAGATTTTGCCAATTTAACTGAGGATCAACGTAGTAGTTTCTATCGTTCTTTAGCTTCATTAGAAAATGAACTCAGTGAACAGCTTATCGAGTTACCACAGTGGAAGCGTGCATCGACAGACAAATTACGTCGATTAAAATATGAGACAGCAGAAATTGCCATCAAGCCGTATTTATTAGAATTAAAAAATGAATTCTCAAGCAATACTGGCGTACAAAAATATTTGGATAAAGTAGAACTTCATATTGTTGATGTAGTCCTTGAAATTCTTGTTGATGATCGTGAAGAAATAACCAATGAAAAAGACCTTCGTAAATTAATGGTAGAAAGATTTTTGCCTAACTTGTTGGTAGCAAGAAACCCAAGTGCAGGTGCACCCGTTGTTTATGAAGCAAACCCTAATTACCAAAATTTATTTGGTCATGTCGATTACTCAAGCTTTCAAGGCAGTAGCTATACAAGTTATCGACATATAAGACCTGGCGCTTTACATAAGGCAAATGGCGGTTATATTCTTCTTGATGCAGCAAAGCTGTTAACGCAACCTGCCGTCTGGGCTAAACTCAAATTAGCTTTAAAAACGCAAGAAATAACTATTGAAAACCCATTCTCAGAAATGAGCCAGCCGGGTATGTATACCTTACAACCAGAAAAAATACCCTTGCAAGTAAAGGTTATTTTGTTGGGCGACTCTGAAATTTATTACACTTTGCAAGACTACGACCCAGAATTTGTGGAGTTATTTAGAGTACTTGCAGATTTTGATCAATACCTTGATAAAACAGATGATAACCTAATCGCTTATGGCCGGCTTATTAAACAAAGAGCTTATAGCTACGGCTACCCTGAAGTGAGTAATGCAGCGGTATTAGCTTTAATACGTTATGCGTTGAGACGTTCAGAACACCAACATAAGATGTCAGCGAATATTGTTAAATTGAATGACTTGCTTGATGAAGCAAATTACTGCTGGCAACAAGAAGGTGGCCAAGGCTTATTAGAAGATGCGCATATTAATATGGCACTCAAAGCGAAATACCGCCGAGTAGGGCGCTTAAGTGAGACATGGCTAAGCGAAATTAAAGAACAACAAGTGCTTATTAGTACCTCTGGAAAAAATATCGGCAAAGTTAACGGGTTAACTGTTTTAGAAGTTGGTGAAAGCGTATTTGGTACACCGGCTCGTATTACCGCAACAGTATATGCGGGCAGTGAAGGGGTTACAGATATAGAAGGCGAAGTAGATTTAGGTAAGTCAATTCACTCTAAAGGTGTTTTATTATTAACGGGTTATTTAGGCCATAAATATGGCCAAGGCTTTCCTGTTGCCATTTCTGCCAATATAGCAATCGAGCAATCTTACGGCCATATCGATGGCGACAGTGCTTCAATGGCTGAGTTATGTGCATTGGTTTCTGCCATAACACGTTTACCGATAGATCAGGGGATCGCCATTACAGGCTCTATTAATCAACACGGTGAAGTGCAATCTATCGGTGGCGTTAATGAAAAAATAGAAGGCTTTTTCCAGCTATGTCTCGATAAAGGTTTATCGGGTAGCCAAGGGGTGATTATCCCCAGAACGAACGTGATTAATTTAATGCTAAATGCCGAAGTGATTGATGCTGTAGAACAAGGTAAGTTTCATATTTATGCTGTAGAAACGATTGACCAAGCACTAGAATTATTAATGGCAACTCAAGCGGGTACAAGTAATAGCGTTGGTCGATATCCACGGAAATCTGTCCATGGCCAGGTGTTAGAAAAGTTAGAACATTTCTCTGATTTATTAGAAGGGGAATAAGAGACAGCTGTAAGTTTGAAGTTAAAAGCTGTCAGTTAGAGCTTAAGGAAAAGCGAAAGAGACAGCTGTAAGTTTGAAGTTAAAAGCTGTCAGTTAGAGCTTAAGGAAAAG
>CAWVWK010000210.1:0-4392 GCA_963933725.1 uncultured Colwellia sp. | reverse complement strand
TAGGCTTATGCTTTAACATTTTTTGCAGAAGGAGGTCTTTTGAACCTTCTCTAGTATCTCATTAACGGATAATCGAACTCTTAACTTAACCTTGAAAAGCCTAAGAAGCCCAGTAGGCATGTTCTAAACTGTCTTCTCGTTCAGGCAGTCCACGTGATAAGCGCGGAGAGTGTTGAACCAATACTTCATAACTTACACGGTTAGCATATTTACTAATTTGTGACAGGGATGAATAGGTCATAGCTGTTTGCGAGTGTTTACTTGAATTGCCGACATTCATTTTATGATAAACATTAGCACTTAAATCATGTAATACTGCAGAAAGAGCTCCATCACCAGCACCATTGGTATTTTTAATATTCTCTGGCCCCCCCATATATGGTGGAGTATGAGTATAAATTTTCACTGGATTTTGACACTCTTTCAACAGCATTGGTCGAGAGTATTCATAACGGTTAAAATCAGCGATAGCGCCAGGTAAAAGTGGATATTCAGTAGCTCTTTTATGCTCATCATCAACATAACCTGCCATAAATAAACCTTCGGGGCCTGCAGTACAAATAACTAAGTCGACCCAATCTAAACAAGCATCAGCCGCTTTTAATGGATTTTCGATACCTGTAATTGCTAGAGCTTCTTCTTCATTCATAGCAAGGATGTTGACATGTTCTTTGACAAATTTACGCCAAAACTCAGGTTCTTGTTCAATCAAAAACTTAGTGCCCAAAGTTAACACGACCGGTACGCCTGCCTTGTTAGCACACTTGACCGCTTTGAGAGCGGCTTCGGTCATGGTATCACCCTCTTCAGTTCGCATTAAGTAAGAGCTAATGACTAAAGCAGCCGCATTACTAATTAAAGACTCATCAACAGATTCTGGCTTAAGTTTATTGATTAACCCAGCGTTAATGGCGAAAGTTCTTTCTCCGCTATCATCTATTAAGGTAAAGCATCGACCAATAGGACCGTCGACAGGCTGCAAGTAATTTAAATCAACACGCGAAGAGGTATTGCTGATAAAACGATACGCATAACCACCAACTTGAATATTCTTTGACATGACACCTAATAACACCGATCTATCGTCGGCAAGTACAGAGTAGTTATGCATTGTATTGGCTATGGTGCCACCGGCAAACTCGTAGTCGACTAATTTTTCATTTTTTAGACGTTGGTACAAAGCATGAGTCACCTCATCGGGGATCACTTGAGACATACCACGTTTTAAGGAAAATTCAGCTAAGAACTCATCATCAATTTTAGCCTCAATATCAACAAGGGTTTGATCCATACCAACAATATAACTTGGCGCTAGCTTAGTGTCATTGGTAATTTTATTGGTTAATGGACTCTTATTCTCAACAGGAAAATAGTGTTTATGTTGTCGGCGACCAGGAAATTTCATAGCAGTATTGTTTATAGGTTTCGAAGCTTGAATTATAACTTAACAAGTTCGAGCCTTCAAAGGGAAAGCGCAGTTAAAAGTTTTTAGCTGTCGGTTTGAAGGTCCAGTCGAGCTTTAAGTTTTAAACTTTTAACTTAAAGCTGACCCTGTAAAGCGCTTAACTCGCCTTACTCTTCATTCTGTGAGAACCGTGATATTTAATGAATAATACCCGCTAAGATTAAAACAGACAGTATAGAAAGAATCAGTAAGACATTTCTTTTCGCTAAACGGACTAATAAAGTCGGCTCTGCGCTACAGTCTTCACTATCTACTGTTATATCTTCAGATTGTTGAGCGACATCAACTAATACTTCATGGTTAGCTTTATTTTTACTATTGAAAACAGTGTCTAACCAAGTAGGTAATGCTTTTGAGAAGTGACCAACAAACATATAGCCTAACGCGCTAATTCGCACAGGTAACCAGTCAACATAGAATAAAACATCTTGATAACTTGTGCAGCCAGTTGAAATATTAGGTGCTGTAAACGCTTCATTGTGTTTTTCATCGAAAGTCTGTTCAACTGCATCTTTATCACAATTAGTGTCAGCTAAACAGTCTTCATGGTATTCAGTTACCGATGTTAATAAGCGATAGAGCAGAGCACCTGCAGCACCGAAAAAGATAAAGAAAATCATGATGGCAATATAATAGCGGTAATTCAACCAGACAAGTGCCTGTCCAAAGCCTAGTGGCGGTAAGTTTTTATCTTCGAGTAACTGTAAGTGATTCATTTCACTTGTTGTTATATCGCCTCTATAGGCAGAGTCTAAATAGGCTCTATAACGATCTCGAGTCGTTTTACAACCTAGTAACACAATAAGAACCAGAGTTGATATCAATAGATTTAAAACACCATCGCCTACAAAGGTTAATAGTGCAAACAGCGCAACAGGTGGAAGTAATAAGAAAACGGTATAAGTTAAAGAGCTTTGATCAAAACTCGTCAAGGTTTTATTTTTTTTAAAAAGAGCAATATAACGTTGAAAGTAATTTTCAAATTGCCATGCGTTTCCAGATAAATGTTTGTCAGAGAATAAAGCAATTAATAAACTAATTAAGCTCATGGGTTTTCCTTTTTCCTTTTTTCTTATTTTAGAACTTTAAAACTTTAAAGCATTAAAGCAGCTCAAACGAAGTGTTCTTTAGTTTATCTGATTTATTCTAATCATACTATTTATACGCTAGTAAATATTGATGAAATATTTGCCAATGAAAAATGTCTCCAGGATCTGTCTTTCGTCCTGGGGCTATGTCGCAATGGCCTTTAATGTGGCTGTCTTGAATAAGGGGGTATGCTTGTTGAATACTGGCTGCAACCTTGGCCAGTTGCTTGTATTGTATGTCTTCGTATGCGATATCATCACAACCTTCTAGCTCAATACCAATAGAGAAGTCATTGCACTTGTCTTTACCCTTAAATTCAGAAATCCCGGCATGCCAAGCTTTATCATTAAACGATACATATTGTGTAATAGTGCCGTCTCGTTTTATAAGGCAATGGGCTGAAACCTCTACACCTTTTAAATCAGAAAAGGTTTTATCTGCGTCGCAATCTAACTTTCCCAAAAAGAGATCGTTAATATAAGGCGTATTAAATTGTCCTGCAGGCAATGAAATATTGTGAACAACGAGTAGTTCAATGCTATCGCTGGGCAGTCGAGGAGTAAAAAAAGGTGAAGGGTGCTGAATCACTTCAGTTAGCCAACCATCGTTAATTGAAAAAAGGTTTTTATTGGACAATATTTTTTCCTTTGAGAATTGTTGAACTTTGGATTTAATACATACTTCTCTAGCAGCTATTTTTCGTAGTAATGATTTTTCGCAGAAACTAGGCTAAATTCATTATCAAGCTAGCGTCAGTCTTATGTATCTCAAGCAAGGAACTTGGCAAAGTTAGGTTATCTCTTAAACCGAGTTCAAGTTAAATAACCTACAAGTTTAGTGCAATATTACTGTTCACTTTAACGCGAAGGACATACAATGTTTTTAGATTTATTAGAGTCTACAGAGTTAATGACATTGGTATTACTATGACAGAAGATAACCCGACAAACAAAATTGGCAAAGTTTTTATTTGGCTTGCCTGGATTATTGGCATTTTAATGCTGACTTTTTTATTTGATGACGTCCTAGACAGCAAATATAACCCAAATAACCAGCCACAAGTGAGCTTAAATGATGCTGGGCAAGCAGAAGTTATTCTTAAACAAAACAGGCAAGGCCATTATGTTGTGCGTGGCGGTATCAATGAAGAGCAGGTTGTTTTTTTATTGGATACAGGCGCCACCCAAGTCTCAATTCCAGCGCATATAGCAGACAAATTACAATTAGAAAGTAATGGAAGTTATTTTGTGCAAACCGCTAATGGCCGTGTAAAGGTTTACAGCACAGTGCTAGAACAATTGAGCATTGGTAATATTTTCCTATATAATGTCGCAGCGAATATAAACCCAGCAATGAAAAGCAATGAAATATTACTGGGCATGAGCGCATTAAAAAGAGTCGATTTTAGCCAAACAGGCAAACAACTTATTTTACGAGAATCAAAGTAAATGCTGACACAAAAAAGTAATGAAATTAAACAAGATATTCAAAGCACAGTAACGTGGGCACTAAAGGAAGACTTAGGGCTTATCTGTGATGTGTCGGATGCTGATTTTGATATTACCGCAATGCTGATCCCTGAAAAAGAACGAGCAGTTGCAACGGTTATTACAAGAGAAAATTGTGTTATTTGTGGTGTTGATTGGGTTAATGAAGTATTTTCTCAGCTAGACGCTTTACAACAAAAAAAACAAAATCAAGCCGACTACGCACCGACTAAAATAACTTGGTTTGTAAAAGATGGTGAACCAGTAAAAGCCAACACAACCTTATTTGAGCTAGAAGGAAGCGCGAGAACCTTGTTAACCGGTGAACGCGTTGCTTTAACTTTCTACAAA
>CAWVWK010000209.1:0-4400 GCA_963933725.1 uncultured Colwellia sp. | reverse complement strand
ATTTAGAGCACCTGTAGGTGAGACTTCAGTCTTACAAACGAAGTGCAAAGAGACTGTAGTCTTACAAGCGCAAATAGTTGAGCCTTTAGAGCAATGAGGCTTTACCTTTGCACAAGCAGAATTAAATCAATTATAAACCAATATAAAAACAAGAGAGCACTATGATTAAAATCGTTTTTTTTGCGGCATTGCGAGAGCAATTAAATTGTCAAGAACTGCAAGTAAGTAGTGCACAGGCCTCAACAGTAGGCGAGTTAAAGCAATTACTTGCAGACAAGGACGAACACTGGAAGAAGGCGTTTAGCAATAGCGCTCTGTTATCTGCCGTTAATCACGATATGGTAAACCATGATCACATACTCAAAGCAGGTGATGAAGTTGCCTTCTTCCCTCCTGTTACTGGCGGATAAGGATAAGGATATGCAAACAGAAATATCGATACAAGTTGAAGATTTTAACCTAGGCGATGAAGTCGCTTTATTAGAAGAAAACAATGCCACTGACGGCGCTGTTGTTACTTTCACTGGGCGAGTGCGCGATAATAACAACGGTATGGATGTGAACAGCCTTATTTTAGAGCACTATCCTGGTATGACAGAAAAGTCGCTATCAAAAATAATCACCACTGCTAAAAAGCGCTGGCACATAGGTCGAGTAAAAGTTATTCACCGTGTTGGTTCGTTAGCTATTGGTGATCAAATTGTTTTTGTTGGTGTGACAAGTAAACATAGAAAAGATGCCTTTGCCGCCAATGAGTTCATTATGGACTATTTAAAAGTAGAAGCCCCTTTTTGGAAAAAAGAAAATACATCCGCTGGCGAAAATTGGCTTGATGCAAAAGCAAGTGACAAAAACAAAGCAGCAACATGGTCTTAAATGAATTGGTTTAAACTGAGCAAGCATTCCAATCACACTATAAAAAAACTGCAGCACACCGTTTTGTTGGTGATATTTTTTGCTACCTATTTAAACATTGGTCTCGCTAGTGCGAATGAAAAAGTCCTCCCTCTACGTATTGCTGTTGCTTCTAATTTCACGCCTATTTTAAAAGAATTGTTAGTGCAATTTGAAAGCTCTTCAAGCATAAAAACACAACTGATTACCGGTAGTACTGGTGCACTTTACCTTCAACTTAAACATGGCGCACCTTTTGATATATTTCTTGCAGGCGACGCAAGCAGGCCAATACAACTTGAACGAGATAACCTCACCGTTAGCAACTCTAGAGCAACCTATGCAATTGGCCAATTAGCTCTATTTTCTGATACTGAAAAATTAACCATCAACGACTTAAAGTCACCTTCAGGACGCTTTGCAATTGCCAACCCTGATACCGCTCCTTATGGAAAAGCAGCTCAAGAGGCACTTATCCATATTGGGGTTTGGCCTTTGTATCAAGATAATTTAGTGACAGGTATTAATGTTAATCAAACTTATACACAATTGCGCAGCCAAGCTGTACAGCGAGGCTTAGTTGCTTATAGCTTATTGATTTTTCATCAACTTGATGGCACTTTAATTCCTACAAACTACCATAACCCTATTGAACAACAATTAGTGATTATGAAAAGTAGCCAAAACATTGGGCACGCACAAGAACTAGCGAGGTTTTTACGTTCAAGCCAAGTGCAACAAATATTACAAGACAAAGGCTATTTAACGCACAACGACGATAACTTATCTGTTAAGGGCCAACATGAATAACCCTGATATTATCGCTTTAATAACAACCTTTAAACTAGCGACTATCACAACAGTCATATTACTGTTGTTAGGAACACCATTGGCTTGGTATTTAGCAAAAATGAAAAGTCGCTTTAAAGTGATATTAGAAGCCGTGGTAGCCTTGCCCTTAGTACTTCCACCTACCGTGCTAGGTTTTTATTTGCTTATTGCTTTTTCACCACAATATTTACCCGGACAAGTTTGGCTGGCCGTCAGTGGGCAGCAACTTGCCTTTAGTTTTTCCGCAATTGTCATTGGCTCTGTACTTTACTCTTTACCTTTTGTTGTACAGCCTTTACAAAAATCCTTTGAACAACTTGGAGATCCTTTACTTGAAGCAGCAGCTGTTTTAGGAGCAGGACCTATAGATCGATTTTTCAGCGTTGTATTACCTTTAACGAAAGCAAGCTTTATTACCGCGGCAACTTTAGGTTTTGCTCATACCGTAGGAGAATTTGGTGTTATCTTAATCATAGGCGGTAATATTCCTGGTGAAACAAGAGTTCTGTCTATCGCCCTTTTCGATCATGTCGAAGCTTTTGATTACGCCAAAGCACATGTGCTTGCGATAAGTTTACTTATCGGATCAATGATTTTGTTAGCGAGTATTTACTTAGTTAACTTACCAAGAAATATTAGGCATAAAAAAATCCCAGCAAGAGAAGACTCTGCTAATAAGGCTGGGCTACCTTGAGAAATATAAAAAGCATGAACAGTATAAAAACATTGCATCTCGATTTTTCCATACATCGCCACAATCATAATCACAATTTTACTTTATTATTGAAAAAGCGCATTAAATTGCAAGGTATTTTAGGTGTTTTTGGTCAATCAGGCTCCGGGAAGTCGACGTTATTACGTTGCATTGCTGGCTTAGAAAAAGACCTTAGTGGGGAAATCGCCTTAGAAATAGAGACACCAGAAACAAGTTCATTAGAATATTCAATTGCAAAAGAAGATAAAACGAACAAAAAAGATAGCCAAATAACCCTACTCGCTAGTGATGCAAAAAAAGTAAAAAGCCAACAAAGAAGTGTCGGTTTAGTGTTTCAAGATGCCCGTTTATTTCCGCATTTAACCGTGAAAGAGAATCTTGAGTATGCCGCTAAACGATGCCCTAACAGCCAATTAAACGTTAACGATATACTAGAATTAACCGACTTAACGCATTTAGCCCAAATGGATACGACATTACTATCTGGTGGGCAAAAGCAACGTGTTGCACTTGCAAGAGCTATTTTAAATGAACCTGAACTCTTATTGCTTGATGAGCCTTTAAGCGCACTAGATTTTCAAGGAAAAAGTAAACTACTCACCGTAATTATCAAAATTAAACAGCGTTTAAATTTACCTATTATTTATGTCAGCCATTCATTAGAAGAGCTGCAATCTTTATGTGATGATTTACTGGTTTTATCGAATGGTAAAGCACTTGATTTCGGTGATATCCATAGCGTTATTCATCGGTTAAACAAGATGGATGAATTACAACAAAAAAATATTTATCAACCACTTAGCGCGCAAAGAACGAGTTTGTCATTACTGATAAAATCAACTAATAATGATCATGGCTTGATGGAGCTTTCACTTGGTTCAAAGCAAATAATTTTACTGCCATGTCCGCCACAATTTTTATCAAGTAAGCCAAACTCTACTGCGATTGAAAAACCTGCAACGTTGCGTTGTTTTATTTTAGCCTCAGATATCGCTATTTCTTTGTCAGAGACTTTTGACAGCTCCGTGGTTAATTGTTTGTCGGGTATTATTACATCTATTGAACTTGGAGATGTAAGTGCACTTATTCAAGTGAGATGTGAACAGCAATTATTTTTTGTCAGTATCAGTTCATACTCCCTACAACGACTTTCACTTTCTTTATCGCAAAACGTTTACCTGCAATTTAAGGCTGGAGCTGTGCGTACCTTTCTACTTTAAGGATATTTATAAGCCATGTTAACAACACAAGAACAATTAAAATATTCTAGGCAAATTATGGTGGATAAAATTGGCGAGTCTGGTCAATTAGCCCTGCAAAACTCCAAGGTGTTGGTGGTAGGTGTTGGTGGCTTGGGAAACCCCGTAAGTTTGTATTTAGCAGCCGCAGGTGTAGGCTCTTTATACATCGCTGATGGTGATGAAATAGAAGTGAGTAATCTGCCTCGTCAAATTTTATTTAATGAAGCCGACGTTAAGCGTAACAAAGCAGATTGTGCTGCAGAGAAATTACAAACGCAATTCCCCGATTGTCACATTGAAGCTGTCGATGAAATGCTAGATAAAGAACAATTAGATTACTACTTAACTCAAGTAGACCTCGTATTAGACTGCTCAGATAATATTCCAACACGTTATTTGATCAATCAAGCTTGCGTTGAACACAAGCGCCCGCTTGTTATTGGTGCAGCCACAGGCTTTGATGGGCAACAACTTGTTGTTGATAGTCGTGATGAACAAAGTGCCTGTTATCAATGCTTATTTCCAGACACAGCAAAAGCGCCAACCAATAATTGTCAAACGGTTGGGATAATTGGCCCTGTTCTCGCTATTGTTGCAGGTATGCAGTCTTTACAGGCGATAAAAATATTAACCAATAATAAAGTACAAATAAACCAATTAAACTTGTTTGACGGTTTATCGAATAGCTGGCAACAATTTAACATGAAAAAGCAAGCTGA
>CAWVWK010000208.1:0-4407 GCA_963933725.1 uncultured Colwellia sp. | reverse complement strand
TATTTCAGCTTTAGCTGATAAACGTAAAGACGCTACTTTTGCACAAACGCTTTACCGTGAAACAAAGGCCAGTAGTGAAACGAGAGAAAAGAACGCACTTGCCCGTAAGCAGGGGATTTTATTAAGTCCGGCAAGTGATACCAAACCTGATAAGAAACAACGAAGAAAACTTAGAGAATTTAAAGAAAGGATATAAACAAAATGATCGATATCAATTCAAAAAAGTATGACGTACTTAACCGGTATATTTTCAATGATCATCATGTTCGTGGAGAAATGGTTCAGTTAAAAGATACTTATCAAGGTATTTTGCATGGTCATGATTACCCAATAAGTGTTAAAAACTTATTAGGTGAACTTTTAGCGGCTACCTGTCTATTGACTGCCACCTTAAAGTTTGATGGCGAAATAACGGTTCAACTGCAAGGTGATGGGCCACTAAGTTATGCCTCTATTGGCGGGAATAATAGCCAAGAGATGCGCGGAATCGCAAAATTAAATAAAGAAATACCTTTAAATGTCTCTTTATCATTAGCAGAGCTTATAGGTAAAGGCGTTATGATTATTACTATAAGGCCTTTTGACGGCGAACCTTACCAAGGCGTTGTGGCGTTAGAACAAGCGACGCTTGCACAATGTGTTGAACATTATTTCGAGGCATCTGAACAGATCCCTACCAAAGTTTGGTTATTTATCAATAGTGAGCAACAACTTGCCGCTGGTTCCTTGATACAGTTATTACCTGATGGCGATGGAAGCTTAGCAAACAGAGATAAAATGGATAATGATTTTGATCATTTATGTCAGCTAACCAATACGATTAAATCTAATGAAATATTTGAGTTAGAAGCCCAAGGGCTATTGTTTCGTCTATACCACCAAGAAAAAGTTGAACTATTCCCTGTGCAAGCAGTTTCTCATGTCTGTGGTTGTTCTAAAGAAAAATGTTTAACCGCTATTTCGCAAATGAATAGTGAAGAACTTGTTGAAATATTAAAAGAGCAAGGAAAAATGTCGATGACTTGTGATTACTGCAACACTGTTTACGAGTTTTTTGAAGAGGATTTATCTCCTTTCATTTCGAAACTTAGACATTAAACCCAACAAGAAAAACGCTCAAAAAAAGAACTGGTATTGACGTGTCTTTTGTTTATTTACTACAAAAGACACGGCCCACCCCTCCCCTATAGCCCTTTAATAACCTTATGTTGTAATATTACACCGCTGTAAAAAAACTAATTCACAACATTTTTGTTGCTTATAGTGAAAACATCCAAATTAACTTAGATTTTTCTTTCGTTTCGTTTATACATCCCTTAGAATAGCCACAATTGAATTCGCCTATATTTTAATCCGTCATAACCTCAGGAGAATAACCACTTATGACTGCACCACTAAACGCTATTGATTTATCACAATACGGTATCAATGATGTTAGCGAAATTGTTTACAATCCATCGTATGAATTGCTTTTTAATGAAGAAACAAAATCAAGTCTCGAAGGCTTTGATAAAGGTGTAGTAACAGAACTTGGTGCTGTTAACGTTAATACAGGTATTTTTACTGGTCGTTCTCCTAAAGATAAATATATTGTTCGCGATGATGTTTCGCGCGATACAGTGTGGTGGTCTGATCAAGGCAAGAATGACAATAAACCAATGAACCAAGATACTTGGAATGACTTAAAAGGCCTAGTAACAACTCAGCTTTCAGGAAAACGCTTATTTGTTGTTGATACATTTTGTGGTGCAAATGACGATACCCGTTTAAAAGTTAGATTTATTACAGAAGTAGCTTGGCAAGCACACTTTGTTAAAAACATGTTCATCCGACCTAGTGATGAAGAACTTCAATCTTACGAGCCTGACTTTGTCGTAATGAATGGTGCAAAAACAACAAACCCTAATTGGGAAGCTCAAGGCTTAAACTCAGAAAACTTTGTGGCTTTTAACTTAACCGAAAGAATTCAACTTATTGGCGGTACTTGGTACGGTGGCGAAATGAAAAAAGGCATGTTTTCTATGATGAACTACCTTTTACCATTAAAAGGCATCGCTTCTATGCACTGTAGTGCTAACGTAGGTAAAGAAGGTGATGTAGCAGTATTCTTTGGTTTATCAGGTACCGGTAAAACCACACTTTCAACAGATCCTAAGCGCCAGCTTATTGGTGATGATGAACATGGTTGGGATGATAACGGCGTTTTCAATTTTGAAGGTGGCTGTTACGCTAAGACGATCAAACTTTGTAAAGAAAGTGAACCTGATATTTATGGTGCTATCAAACAGAATGCTCTATTAGAAAATGTTACCGTTGATAGTGACGGAAAAATTGATTTTGATGATAACTCTCGCACTGAAAATACTCGTGTTTCTTACCCTATTGATCATATAGACAACATTGTGAAAGGAGTGTCACGTGCTGGACACGCTAAGAAAGTAATCTTCTTAACAGCTGATGCATTTGGTGTTCTCCCACCTGTTGCAAAGTTGACGCCTGAACAAACTGAATATTATTTCTTATCTGGTTTTACAGCAAAGCTTGCTGGAACAGAGCGTGGTATAACAGAGCCTACTCCAACGTTTTCAAGTTGCTTTGGCGCTGCATTCTTAAGCTTGCACCCAACTAAATATGCTGAAGTATTGCGTCAACGAATGAATGCAGTTGGCGCAGAAGCTTACTTAGTTAATACGGGCTGGAACGGCACTGGAAAACGTATTTCAATTAAAGATACGCGTGCCATTATTGATGCGATTCTTGATGGTTCAATTGATGATGCGCAAACAACTTTAATACCTATGTTTAACTTAGCTGTTCCAAATGAGCTTCCTGGTGTTAGCAGAAGTATTCTTGACCCAAGAAACACTTATGAAAACCAAAATGAATGGCAACAAAAAGCTTCTGATTTAGCAAGCCGTTTTGTTAATAACTTCAATAAGTTTACGGATACAGAAAACGGTAAATCACTTATTGATGCCGGTCCTAAATTGTAGCCTCTGTTATTAATTTTACAGTCACTGTAAGCTAACGTGACTTTTCTTTATTGTGCTATTTATTGCGTTATTGTTTAAGATTTAAATAAAAAAGCCCTGTTTAGTATAATACGACACAGGGCTTTTTTAATGACAGTTATTGTTATCGCTATTTATATAGATTATTTTACAGCAAGGGGCAAATAGACTTTTGCTGCTAACCCTCCTTCTTCCTTGTTTCTCAGTTCTATTTTTCCATCATGCCCGATAATAATTCGTTTAATAATGGCTAAGCCTAACCCGCTTCCCTCTCCACCACGCGCACTGTCCCCTTGTGTAAAGGGTTGAAAGAGGTTTTCTATATCACCTTTTGGAATGCCATCACCGTGATCGCTGACAATAAAATAAACGCTTTTTTTCTTGGCATCGACACCTGTAAAAATCTCTATGTCGTCAGAAGTATAGCGTAATGCATTTTGTATCAAATTAGCTATTGCACGGCGGATAGAAACTTGAATAAGGGGTATTTTAGGACACTGAGATGGGATAAAATTAATAGCCCTATCAGGAGGCGTTTCAATGTGAATCACTTCTTTAATAATTTCGTTTATATTGAGAAGCTCTCGCTTATCTTTATTGTCATGTCTTATATAATCAATGAATTGATCGATAATATTATTCATATCATCAATATCACCTTCAATACCATCTTTTAAAAATTCATCTTCGCTCGACATCATTTCGCTGGCTAAGCGTATTCGTGTCAATGGTGTGCGTAAGTCGTGAGAAATACCCGCTATCAGTAAATTTCTATTTTCTTCAAGTTGCTTAATACTTGCCGACATATGGTTAAATGCTTGAGTTACAGCAACTACCTCAGACGTGCCTCGTTCTGATAAAGGCTCATGAAAGTCACCTCGAGCCACATCTATTGCTGCATGCTGTAAAGATTTTAAGGGGCTATTTAATTGACGAACAAATAACCAGCCACCAAAAACACTCAACAAGCCAATTATAGATAAAAAGAAAATCAATGGGGAAAGTGAGAAGTTTGACTTGTCGAGTCCGTCTAGTGGTATTTTTACCCATAGATTAGGAGCTTGAGGTGCTCTTATCCAAAATAAGTATTCATCTCCTTCAGAAATCCTAACTTCTGCCTCTCCTCCAAGTAATTCAGACATTTGTATTGAACGGTATGGGTAGTGCATAGCTTGACTCAGCCCTAGCTTGAGCGCTGTGCTTTCTCGATAAACACCGATCCCAGTTTGCTCTTGAAAAGCTTGCGCCATACGAGGGCTTAAGCTTTCATCTTCAAGGTCTAAAAAAACTACGCGTATTTGCTTTGCGAGCAACTCATCTCTTTGCTTGTTATTAGGTTCAATAACGTATATTGCAAAAGATATATATGAAACTAGCTGGTTTATAAACAATAAAA
>CAWVWK010000207.1:0-4451 GCA_963933725.1 uncultured Colwellia sp. | reverse complement strand
TTAACTGGGCACATTAACAAAGAAGAAGTAAGTGCTCAAGACCATAGCTTTGGAGATTTTGGCGCCTACCAAGCGTTTGCTGATGTTTATGTGAGCCAAACCTTAAGTAATGATGCAACCGATTACTCGCGGGCTCTTGATTTAGAGACAGGATTAGCAACGGTTAATTTCAAAGACGGCCAAGTTAATCATAAACGTGAATATTTTGCCAACTACCCTTCCCGCGTGATGGCATTTCATTATGAAAATGATGCGGCTGCCGGTAGCGATTACACCGTTCGTTTTGATTCTTTACACCCAAATCAAGTCTCTAGTGAAAACAACACCTTACTTTTAACGGGACATGTTGCTGATAACAACATGGCCATGGAAGCAAGACTAGAAATTCGTACCGAAGGCGGAAAAGTTAACGTTAAAGACGGTAAAGCTACCATTATAGGCGCAAGTGCTATGACTTTAGTATTAACGGCGGCCACCGATTATCAAGCTAAGGCTCCAGGTTATAAAGGCAATGATTACACGGCGTTTAATAAAAAAACCTTAGCATCGGTGTCACGCAAAGATTACCAGAGCTTATTAACTGAGCATATTCAAGATTATCAATCACTCTATCATAGAGTTGCCTTGACACTTAATGATACTAATGAATCGGTAAATGCTCAAATCCCAACCGACCAGCGAATATTAAATTACAGTAAAACCCCAAATGACTTAGGTCTTGAAACCTTATTTTTCCAATATGGTCGCTATTTGTTGATAAGCAGTTCTAGGCCAGGGTCTTTGCCGGCTAACCTGCAAGGAAAATGGAATGACTCTTTGGTTCCTGCTTGGGCCTCTGATTATCACTTTAATATTAATGCTCAAATGATTTACTGGCCTGCTGAAGTGACTAACTTAGCCGAAACCCATGTTCCATTTCTTGAGTACACACAAAGCCTTGTAGAACCTGGTAAAAAAAGTGCTAAAGCTTTTTTTGGTGTTAATGGTTGGGTGGTAAATACCATGAACAACATTTTTGGCTATACCTCTACCGGTTGGGGTTTTCCTTGGGGTTACTTCCCTGCAGGGGCTGCTTGGGTTAGCCAACACCAATGGCAACATTATGACTTTAATGGTGGCGACCAGTACCTAGCAGAAGGTGCCTTACCTACCATGGAGCAAGCCGCGATATTCTGGCTTGAGTATTTACAAGAAAATGATCAAGGTCAGCTAATTTCATTGCCAAGCTACTCTCCTGAGCACGGCGGTATTTCGGCGGGTTCATCGATGGATCATCAAATTGTATTTAACTTGTTTACTAACTACCTAAAAGCTTGTCAGGTTTCCTCATTCAACTGTGCATATACAGACAGAGTAACCAAAGCCAAAGCGAAACTGTTGCCACCGCAAATCGGCAAATGGGGACAGCTGCAAGAATGGGCTGAAGATTTAGACGATCCAAAAAATAAGCATCGTCATGTATCACATATGTTTGCTATTTATCCCGGTAATCAAATTGGTCGCTTAAGTACCCCAGAGTTAGCAGATGCTGCAAAAGTTTCGCTAAACGCGCGCGGTGATGGTGGCACAGGCTGGTCTGTAGGTTGGAAAATTAATCTGTGGGCACGTTTAGCCGATGGTAACCGCGCTTATAAATTGCTACAGCGCACCATGCGTTCTGTGGGCTTTAAAGAAACGGGTGGTTCAGGTGCCTTAGTAAAGGATCACGGAGACTATGACAGTGGTGTTTATCATAACTTCCTATCTGCCCATCCTCCTTTCCAACTTGATGGCAACATGGGCGCAACCGCTGGCATAGCAGAGATGTTATTACAATCTCACGATAGTGCCATTGAATTGTTACCTGCACTGCCTTCAGCTTGGCCTAACGGAGAAGTTAAAGGCTTACGTGCACGTGGTGGTTTTGAAATCGATCTTGCTTGGGATAACGGCAAACTTGTTTCTGCCACTATTATAAAAGCGACTCAAAACGCAACGGGTAAAAACGTGAAAGTTAAATACGCTAACAACGAAATGATAATTAAGGATGAAATTGGCTTATCTGTGGAACTTGATAGTACGTTAAATAAATAATAACCAATACCTTTTTGGGCACATTGTCGCTGAGCTAACAGTAAATGTTCATTGACAATGTGCACCTTTAATTATCGTTACATATCCAACATTTGAGAAATACCATGAAATACTGTTCGATAAAAACATTTTTCCCCCTATCAATAGCAATGATGGTATGTTTATTTACTCGTCAGCTGCAAGCGGCTGAACCTATGATTTGGCAACTTTGGCCTGACTCTCCTCCTGGCGAGAAAATTGTTCTACCTCCTGAATATGATAAATCAAATAGTAAGAGTAAATTAGTTGCAGACCGTCCTGTGATACGTTTAACCAATGTCACTAAACCAACACTAGCTATTTATAAACCTGACAAAAAAATAGATACCGGCACTGCAATCATTATTGCTCCAGGTGGTGGCCATAATATTTTAGCTTACGACCTCGAAGGCACAGAAGTCGCCGAGTGGTTTAATTCAATTGGTGTCACAGCCATTGTTTTAAAATATCGTGTGCCGGGTAGCGCTTTTAATAAAGAAAAATTTTGGCTTGCTGCATCACAAGACGGACAACGCGCGGTAAGTTTAGTTCGTGGTAGAGCAGCAGAATTGGGTATTAAAGCGAACAAAATTGGCATCATAGGGTTTTCTGCTGGAGGTACACCCGTTAGTGCCACATCTATCGTTAAAGAGCGCCTATATGAACCTGTTGATAAATACGATAAAACATCATTTAAGGCCAATTTTGCTGCACCTATTTATTCCGCAGGACAGCCAGTTGATCTTACTATCCCTAAAAAAGCCCCGCCATTTTTTTTGGTAACAGCTCATGATGATAAAAAACTGTCACTCTATGTCGTCGAATTATATGCGGCATTAAAAAAACGTAAAGTCTCCGCAGAGTTGCACATTTACGAAAGTGGTGGTCATGGGTTCGGTTTACGTGACACCGGGTTTCCCATAGCAAGCTGGCCACAGCGCATGAAAGAATGGATGAATAGACTAAATTTATTGTAATAGTAAACCGCTTTAATCTTTACAGATGATGAAAATATGAAAAAACTACTTTTTTTACTCTTGATATGTTCAATATCGCAAGTACATGCACACGAAAGTAAACTGCCTAATATTATCTTAATTTATGCAGATGATTTAGGTATTGGCTTGCTCGGTCACGAAGGTCAAAAGATTATAACAACGCCAAATATTGATCAATTAGCTCGCGAAGGAATGCGATTTAAGAATGCTTATTCTAATATGTTTTGTGCACCAGCAAGGGCTTCTCTTTTATCAGGTTATACCGATATAAAAAAGCCTAACTCAGCATTAAGCTTTAGTTTTACTCATGGCAAGCTTTACCAAAAAATGGATAATGAAAACATTCCTTTACAAAGCATTACCGATGCGATTGACAATACTTTTCCTGCCCCACCTAAAGAGCAAGTATTTCTTGCACAAATAGCACAGGTTGCAGGTTATACAACGTCACAATTTGGAAAGTTAGATTGGGGGTTTTCAACCACACCTAATCGCTTAAAGCGACATGGTTGGGATGAACATTTAGGTTTTATGGATCATGTCAATGCGCATGGTTTTTACCCACCTTATTTATTTGAAAACGGTAAGATTAAGTACATTGAAGGCAACACAATCGTCGGTGGTGGGAAATCAAAAGAGCCTGAAACAGCTCAAGCTTTTAAAGAGCGTTGGAATAGACAAGGTAAAAAAGTTTATTCTCAAGATATCTTTATTGATGCGCTCCTTAAAAAAATTCGCACCTCACAAAATAGCAAAAGCAACAAAAACAATAACAATCCTTTCTTTATATACTTCCCAACCCAACTACCCCATGGACCCGTTTCAATACCTCAAGTTCATAAAGACTTCTTAAATGATGGCCGCTTAACTCAAATAGAAAAAGAATACGCTTCTATGGTAAAGCGTCTTGATGACGATGTAGGCTTAATAATCGAGGAAGTAAAAGCTCAAGGAATTGAAGACAATACTATTATTATTTTTACTGCTGATAATGGTCACGAAATTTACTACTCACAACATGGTAGAGCTGAAAAGCCTTATCGAGATGTGATAAACGGTAAACACTTTGATAATTACAAAGCTAAGTTTTACAGTGAGCGAGCTAAAGATGTCTTTAATGGCAATGGCTCTCGAGCAGGCCTTAAACAGAGTAATTTACAAGGGGGCATTAACGTGCCTTTAATTGTAAAGTGGCCCTCAAAGATAGCAGCGAATACGACAAGTGACAGGCTTGTTGCCAGTTACGACATGCTCCCTACCATAGCCGAAATAGTTAACTATCAAGCTAATTTATCTGTAGACGGGTTGTCTTATTATCAAAGTTTCCTCGGTGATAATAAACGACAGGCTGAAAAGCACAAT
>CAWVWK010000206.1:0-4465 GCA_963933725.1 uncultured Colwellia sp. | reverse complement strand
AATCATTGATCAACCGAATTGCCGTTACGCCAAAAGAACTTCCTTTTACATTAGATGTTATCGATAGTGATTTATTAGATGCTCGTAATCTTACTAGACCTATTGATGCCCTAACAACGTTACCCAATATTGCGCGTGGTGTTGATATACTTGGCACAGGTACACCCAACTTCATTTCACGTGGTTTTGATGCTCCCATTCTTGTCGATAACCGTTTTCAGAATGATTTTAGGGGCATGGGTGCACGAGATGACTCTTTTGTAGAACGTTATGAAATCCTTAAAGGTCCAGCCTCTATTGCATCAGGCCCTGTGGGTGCGGGTGGTATTATTAATACAGTCACTAAAATACCAACCGCAGTTAGTCATGCTGGGGTCAAGCTTCGTGCTGATCAATTTGGAAGTATGGGTATAGATTTTGATGTTAACGCCGGCGAATTAAATAACTCAGATACCGTATTACTTCGCGTGAGTGGTGCGTACAGAGACTTTGAGTACGACGCTGAACATGCAGGTCTCACCACAACGGCTATACGCCCAGTTGTTATCTTTAATCTGGGCTCTGACACGTCAATAAAGGCGAGTGTTGCCTATCGTAATACCGAATCAAATCCTAATTATGGTTTCCCGTTAACGAATGAAGGTGAAATCCCTGACATAATCGATACAGATACGTTTACTGGCTTTGTGGACGGCGAATCAAATACCGAAGATGTATTATATGATATCGAACTTAATCATAAATTTTTAGACAACTTAAAATTAACAGTACGTGGTAGTAAGCAATCAACCGATAACGATTATAAGCATATGGGTGGTATTTACAGTTATGACTACCTTACTACGGGTGATTATACCTACATATCAGAAAATGCAGCAAAAAATTCAGTCAATGCGACCTTTGTTGATGCTCAACTTGCTTATCAAGCTGATTTTTGGGGACAAACACAGGATTTTGTTATCGGCGTAGCCAACGCAAAAAACGATTGGACAAGGGAATTTGCTGAAGTTTACAGTTGGGAGCATCTACCGTTAGATCAAATTGGTGAACCTATATACGGCTGGGATGATGAAAACTATGGTGATTATTACCTTTTTCAATCAACAAACCAAACACTTAAATCAATTTTTGCTGAAACCGCCATTCGCCCAAGCGAAGAGCTTACTATTACCGCAGGCATTCGCTACGATGAATTAAAAGAAGATAATTTTCGTGGTGGTCCATATGGTTACAGTGACAGTGAAGTGACAACAAGACTCGGTGCATCATACGCCGTATCTGACGATATAAATGTTTATGCAAGTTTTGCCCAAGCATTTGTACCTCAATATCGCCCCAAACTTGATGGAACACCGACAGAGGCAGAAACATCAGACGGTTTTGAATTTGGCCTAAAAGGCTCAGCTTTCAATAACAGAATGTCTTTCCAAACAGCGGTGTTTTCAACAACACGAAAAGGTGTTGCGATTACAGACCGCGATAATACAGATTATGTCATCACCATTGGTGAAACTGATGTACAAGGTATCGAATTTTCAAGTGTTACTATGCTGACAGAAGCCTTAAACCTTACCTTCAATATTGGTTATTCAGATATTGATATAAGTGATGAAGATAAGGCGCGAGATATCGATATTCCCGTATATCCGGACGTAACCGCCAGTATATATCTTGATTATGAAGTATTATCTGGCGCTTTAGAAGGCCTTAACCTAAGTGGTGGTTTCCGTCGTGTTGGTGAAAGTGAAGGACCTAACAAAACCTGGGATGCATATAATATTGGTGACTTACACGCTAACTACCCTGTTAGTGATAATATTGAGGTTTCACTCGGTGTTTTAAATTTCACTGATGAAAAATATATTGAAAATACGTCGTCACCTGGTGTAAATGCATATACTTATGGTGCTGTTTTAGGTGCACCAAGAACAGTAACCATGACACTTCGTTGGGATATGTAAGAGGCTCGAAGATAGATGCTAAATACCAAAGCCTTAACGGCAAAAGATTGGTATGACCGTGGTAATGATAGCAAGCGCAGCGGTGATAACACCGCCGCGCTTACTTATTTTAAGCAGTCTATAAAACTAAACCCACACACAGCTGCACCTTGGATAGGTATAGCTAAACTATTAGATAGCAATAGCCAATTTGACGAAGCGCGGCAATGTTTTATGCATGCTGTTGTAGCCGATCCAAAATACGTGATGGCACGCCAAATGTTAGCGGTAAGTCATCAAAAATTAGGCTATGTTGCTGAAGCAGAGCGTGAGTACAAGCATGCTATTAGGCTGAAACCAGACTCTGACATAAGTTATTTAGGCTTAGGGCAATTGTTTGAAGACTTGGGTAAACCAGAGCAAGCAGCTGATGCTTATCGTAAAGCGATGCAGTGCGCACCTAACAAACAAGACGCATTGGCAAACCTGCTTGGCTTAAGTAAGCAGGTTGATGTTTCTAAAGAAATTGAGCAAGCCAAAAGTATATTAGCAACACTTGAAGACAGAGAAAAAGCATTGGTTGGCTATGGGTTAGGTAAAGCATACCAACAACAACAAAATTATCAGGCAGCATTCACCGCTTTTGATATTGCAAACAAGGCCCGTAAAAGCGTTTCTGGTGCATTTAATCGAAAAGCTTTTGATGCTCGTATCGATACAATGATCAAACTATTTTCCAGTGAATTTTTTAAAACCCGTAAAAATTGGGGGAATCACTCTAAACGTCCAGTATTTATTGTCGGTTTACCTCGTTCGGGCACAACATTAACCGAACAAATTTTAGCGTCTCATCCACACTGTTTTGGCGCTGGTGAATTAAATGTGCTTACCGATTTAGCCACCGGTACACCAGATAGGCTGGAAAATAATAATATCACATGGCCTGAAACTGCAGAGCATTTATCCCACCAACAAGTACTTCAACTGGCACAAGATTACTTGGTAGATTCAGGTAAACGTGCTCCTGAGGCAATTGATAAAGTAGTGGATAAACAACCACTAAATTTTTGGCACTTGGGGCTAATAGCTATGGCATTGCCAAATGCACGTATAGTGCATTGTACTCGAGATATTAGAGACTGTGGCTTATCCATTTTTACTCAGAACTTTAATGAAACACAAAGTTGGTCTACCGATCTTGATGATATTGGTTATTATTGGCAAGGTTATAAAAAGCTTATGGCACATTTCAAACAAGTGAGTGGCTTACAAATACTTGAAGTTAACTACGAAGAAACTGTGTCTAATGTAAAACAGCAAAGTAAAACTTTACTGGATTTTGTTGGTTTAGCTTGGGATGAGCAGGTGCTAAGTTTTCACCAAAGTGATCGAGCAGTACAAACACCGAGTCGCTGGCAAGTTAGGCAACCATTATATCAAACCGCTAAAGCGCGTTGGCGTAATTACGAAAAATATTTAGGTCCATTAATACAAGCGGTACAAGAAAAATGAAGAAAATATTACGCGTACTGTTAGAAAGCCTTCGCTTTCATCTCTGCTCTTTTTTGTATGCCAACACTATAAGAACAATTCATAATGCTTCGTAAATGCTTATTTTGGTCACATTTAGTGGTTGGTATCTGTACTGGCGTCATTGTTTTTATTATGTCGGCAACAGGTGTACTTTTAACCTACGAAAAGCAAATCATCGACTGGGATGAGGCAAGGTATAGTGTTGTTGCCAGTCAAGGAGAGCAAACCTTAACAACTGATCAAGTACTGAACATTATCCGCGAAAAACATCCAGAAGAAAATCATATCTATATTCACTGGTTTCGCAAAAAGGGGCGTGCGATACCTGTATGGGCTGGTAATTACCGCTATTTACTCTCTCCTTATTCTGGTGAAGTTCTGCAAACTGGGGAAAGTACTATTGTAGAGTTACTACATTTTATTACCGATCTCCATCGTTGGCTAGCCATGGAGCTAGAAGAAGACTCATTTGCTAAAGAAATTACAGCTTACAGTAACTTATTTTTTTTATTACTTATTGTAAGTGGTGCATATTTATGGATTCCACGGCGAATAAGTTGGTCCTCAATAAAATCACACTTACTCTTTAAAAATAAAACTAAAAATATACATGCAAAACACTTCAATTGGCATCATGTTTTTGGTTTTTGGGCAATAATTCCACTGTTTGTTATTGTAGCGACTGCAACTCTTTTTCATTTTCAATGGGCTAATGAAATCATTTATAGTGCTTATAGTGAGGAAGCACCCGCGCCTCGTATTCGTCCTGAAACCGTAAAATTGTTAGATGGTAAACAAAGCTATGACTATTTATTTACTGTTGCCAAACAACATGCTTTAAATAATGGTGCTGAAGATTGGCATTCAATGTGGGTAGAGTTTGGCCGAGAAAAAGGTAATACACGGTTTTATATTGATAGTAGCTTAGGCAATAACCCTGTCGAGGCTTATGCTCTATTTCTTGATAATGATACTGCTAATGTAGTGAAAGT
>CAWVWK010000205.1:0-4489 GCA_963933725.1 uncultured Colwellia sp. | reverse complement strand
GACCCTAGATAAGTTAAGATACTTTGAATTGTGCCTTTTCATGCATTAACAGTTTAGCTTTTAACGCTAAACCTCCTGCATAACCGGTTAACTTACCGTCTTTTCCAATCACTCTATGACATGGAACAATGAGTCCAATAGGGTTTGCTCCATTTGCTGCTCCAACTGCTCGAACAGCTTTCGGGTTATCGATTTTATTTGCTAGCCAAGCATAAGTTTTTGTCTCGCTTAAAGGAATAGAGCAAAGGGCTTGCCAAACTTTAACTTGGAAAGGAGTCCCATTAAAAATTAAGGGTAAGTCAAACTTAGTTCTCTCCCCACTAAAATATTCTTCGAGCTGTAGACAAACCTGCTCAAATTTATCTTTATTTAGATTGTGATCATCAGGAATGATAAATGACTTTTTTCCTTCTATAAAGGTAAGCGAAGTTAATCCATTATCATTGGCAGTTAAAGCGATTTTCCCCACTGGAGATTGATAAAAGTGGTAATACATTTTTTTCCTATGAGAAATTGAATTTTATAAAACTCATATTAACGCTTTTTCAAAAAATATTTATTTTTATTTTATTTTAAATAAAAACCTTAATGGAATTAATATTCATCATATTTAAATAACTATGTTTCTAAATGTTGCTATTATATTAATAAAACTTAATCAACCTCCCCCTTTATTATATATGGCTTTAAATGAAAAAGTTAACTTGTTCAATTGTCAAAGTTATATACTAATGCATGGTGTTTTTTAAAAACTTACTAGGTGTAAAATAAAACAAATAAAAGGGTTGACTTAAATTTATTTTTCTGAAATAGCAAAAAATAGTTTGTTTTTAAGAATTGGAGTGATTATTCTAATTTATAGAAAAACTTTGAATTAGCGTTGGAGAATGGAAATATGCAACAAGAATTTATTGAAGCAGGCACATTAATGTTTGCGGGTATGGTATTTGTATTTGTATTTTTAAGCTTATTAATCGTGTTTATTAATGTGTTTTTATCTAGATTAGCAGTCATTTTTCCAGATCCTGTAATACAAAAGCGTAATACTCCACAGAAAAAAACAAATAAGAAAACGAGTGGTGAAATATCACCTTCTGTCGTTGCCGCTATCAGTGGCGCAGTAACGCAATACCGAAATAAACATAAACAAGCAAAATAAACCGTATTTTATAAGGGTATCGACATGAGCAAGCCATTAGGAATTACCGAGGTTGTCTTAAGAGATGGACATCAGTCAATTTTAGCAACACGCCTTCGTTTAGAAGATATGTTGCCCATCGCATCTACATTAGATGAAGTAGGATATTGGTCAATAGAGTCATGGGGTGGAGCAACGTTTGATTCATGTATACGTTATCTTGGTGAAGATCCATGGGAGCGTATCCGAGCATTGAAAAAAGCTATGCCAAATACCAAACAACAAATGTTATTTCGTGGTCAAAACATTTTAGGTTATCGCCATTATGCAGATGACGTTGTTGAAAAATTTGTTGAGCGCGCGCATGTAAACGGTGTTGATGTTTTTAGAATTTTTGACGCGATGAATGATGTACGTAATTTAGAGACATCGATTAAAGCTGCTGTGAAAGTTGGCGCGCATGCTCAAGGTACATTAAGTTATACAGAAAGCCCTGTACATAATCTTGAAGGTTGGTTAACAATGGCCAGAAAGCTTGAAGATATGGGCGCGCATTCTTTATGTATTAAGGATATGTCAGGCTTGTTAAAACCTTACGATGCAGAAGAGTTAATTAGTAAATTAAAAGAAACCGTTGCTTTACCGATAGCCTTACACTGCCATGCGACAACAGGTTTAAGTATCGCAACGCAAATGAAAGCTATTGATAGTGGTGTAGATGTTATCGATACCTCAATTTCTTCATTAAGTATGACTTATGGTCATTCACCAACAGAAACGGTTGCGGCCATTGTTGAAGGTAATGAAAGAGCTACAGGCTTAAATGTAGAAAAAATGGCTGAAGTAGCGGCATATTTCCGTGATGTTCGTGAAAAATATGCTGAATTTGAAGGAAGCCTAAAAGGTGTTGATGCAAGAATTCTAACAGCACAAGTTCCAGGCGGCATGTTGACTAACATGGAAAACCAGTTAAAAGAGCAGGGTGCAACAGATAAGTTTGACGAAGTACTAACAGAAATTCCTAAAGTTAGAAAAGACTTGGGCTATATCCCTCTGGTAACACCAACGTCACAAATTGTTGGAACACAAGCGGTATTGAACGTTTTAACAGGCGAGCGTTATAAGTCTATCACTAAAGAAACAGCAGGTGTTTTAAAAGGAGAATACGGCTCTACTGCAGCGCCGGTTGATGTTGAACTTCAAGAGCGAGTTCTAGATGGCAAGGAAGTAATGACTTGTCGACCAGCTGATGTATTAACTCCAGAAGTTGAAACTTTAACAGCTGAATTACAAACTATTGCTAAAGAGAAAAATATTGAATTGGCAGAAGAGTCAATTGATGACGTATTAACTTACGCTCTTTTTCCACAAATTGGTTTGAAATTCCTAGAGAATAGAAACAACCCTTCGGCTTTTGAGCCTATACCTACTAAAGCGAGTGCTAAACCTCAGCCATCAGCTCCACAAAGTGATGCTACTGGACCAGAAAGCTATGCAGTAAGTGTTGATGGCAAAGTTTATGATGTTGTTGTTGCACCAGGTGGCTCTATCGATTCAATTACTCACCCAGCTGGCGACGATGCGATGAAGCAATCTGCTTCGATTTCAGCAGATGAAACGCTAAATGCTCCATTAGCCGGTAATATTTTCAAAGTACTGGTTAACGAAGGTGACACAGTTGAAGCGGGTGAGGTTGTTATCATTATGGAAGCGATGAAAATGGAAACAGAAGTTCGTGCTGTAAATGCTGGAACTATTACGACTTTACACACCAAAGAAGGCGATTCGGTCGCAGTTGGTGATGCATTACTTAGCTTTTCATAGGAAGTATTATGGAATCGTTGAATAAATTATGGTTATCTACCGCCTTAGCAAACTTTGAGCTAGGGCAGGTTATTATGATGCTAGTAGGATGCGGATTACTCTACTTGGCGATAGCTAAAAACTTTGAACCTTTACTTCTATTACCAATGGGGTTTGGCTCTATTTTAACGAATATACCTGTTGCAGGGTTTTCTGAAGTGGGTGGGTTGTTGCACTATATTTATTATGCAGGAATCGATACGGGTATTTTTCCGCTCATTATTTTCATGGGTGTTGGTGCTATGACAGATTTTGGGGCGCTAATAGCTAACCCTAAAACATTGTTGTTGGGTGCTGCTGCGCAGTTTGGTATTTTTGCGACTTTATTTGGTGCTATTGCATTAAACGCAATTCCAGGTATGGAGTTTACTTTAAAAGATGCTTCTGCCATTGCGATTATTGGAGGTGCTGATGGACCAACGGCTATTTTCTTAGCCTCTAAACTTGCTCCTGAGTTACTTGGTGCGATTGCGGTTGCAGCATACTCGTACATGGCTTTAGTGCCTATTATTCAGCCACCTATTATGAAGGCTTTAACAACAGAAAAAGAGCGCAAAATGGAAATGGCTCAACTTCGTCACGTAACTAAAGTTGAAAAAGTTATTTTCCCACTAGCCGTGTTATTAATGACCATATTCTTTTTACCAGCAGCAACACCTTTAGTAGGAATGTTCTGTTTAGGTAACTTAATGAAAGAGTCTGGTGTTGTAGATAGATTAAGCTCGACTGTTCAAAACGAACTTATTAACATAACCACTATTTTCTTAGGTTTAGGTGTTGGTTCAAAATTAAGTGCAGAAGCTTTCTTAAATGTACAAACATTAGGCATCTTAGGTTTAGGCGCGGTTGCATTCTCTATTGGAACTGCATCGGGTGTTATCATGGCTAAAGTAATGAACAAGTTTGCTAAAGAGCCTGTTAACCCATTAATTGGCGCAGCAGGCGTTTCAGCTGTTCCAATGGCTGCAAGGGTAGCAAATAAGGTTGGTTTAGAAGCTAACCCACATAACTTCTTACTAATGCACGCAATGGGACCAAATGTTGCGGGTGTACTTGGTTCTGCTGTTGCTGCGGGTGTATTACTTGCTTTAGTTGGTTAACTTCTCGTTAATATCTAAGAAAAAGGGATCTTGTAAGATCCCTTTTTTTGTTTTTCATATCCCTTAAATAATATCAATTAGCTTTATGTAGGTTTTGCAAAGCTAAAGTACTTAATTAATCTGGTTTGAGTGAAACTCATCTTTAACTTTTTTAATCGCATTTAATCTTGCTTTGCTTAAATGCTCTTTGATATCAGCGCCTTTTATGCCTTGTTCAATAAAAGTTTTAGCTTGTACTTTTCTTGCCTCAAGCATAGCGGCTTTCAAGTAGTCTTCTTGGGGATAAGCCTTCTCTTCAAAATCTAACCGGCCGAGAAAGTCACTTTTACAAGCAAGTATAAAATAATAAAAATCTTCTGGCTTTCGCCATACATCAAGTCGGTCAAAT
>CAWVWK010000204.1:0-4523 GCA_963933725.1 uncultured Colwellia sp. | reverse complement strand
GTCCATATATTTCTTGAAACAACAACCCAAAAGATGGACTACCCACACCTTTAACAGTTATAAAGTAACACCTTAACTTGTAATTCCAATGTTTATTTAGATGATATCTAAAAAGGCTTTCATACCAAAATATCTTATCTGAATAATATAAAAGGTTACATGCCCACATATAACAGATAAATTAATCAGTTGTTTTTATTAAGTTATTTCATCTTTATTGTTCGGGGTTATAGGTAAATCCACTTCTACTAAGGAATAACCCTAACTTTATATTTATAAATCAAGCTAAATTAATTTTTATTCACTTATCACACTTATTGTTATATTATAACATTTAGTTTTTATGGGATATTTCATTCTATGTCGACTTTTTTAAGATAGGTGTAAGCTAACCTTATACCGAATTATGCAAATGAAATACCCATCTCACTTTTAGCAACTCCTGTTTTTAACGTTGAATTATTACGATTAAGAGAATTTATGCTTTATGCACTCATTTTTTAGGTTTATTTGTAACACAATAGCTGTAACTACTTTAATTATAACGAGTATTGCCAATGCACAAAACCACACGCACCATAACCATGACGCGCATGATCATGGCCTTGCCCAAATAACATTGGCTATTGATGTAAATACCATATTGATCAACTTAGTCGCACCTGCGCATAGCCTCATTGGTTTTGAACACCGAGCACACACACCTGAAGAAATAACCACTGTTCATAACCTAAAAAAAAGCCTCGCAAATAATAAACTTGTGCTAACCGTACCAAAAGCAGGCTGTATATTAATTGAAAGCAAAATAGAAACAGGTGAGCTGTTAGCAGTAGACGAGTCGAAACACCCCCCACATAACTCTCATTCAAAACACAATGAAATTACAGTTTCTTATAATTTACGCTGCCCTCAATTAGCAAACGTTTCAACTGCATCAGTTCATCTATTTGAATATTTCCCGGAAATTGAAGAAATCAATGTCCTATGGATAACCGAAAGTCAACAAGGTGCTGCTAGCCTGACTGCCCAAGATAATATCATTTCATGGCAATAACTGATTTTTACATTAGCAATCCCCAAACATCCTTTTGCCTATTCGCCTGTAAAAATATTGGTCGCGAATGAGCCTATCTATAAAGAGAACCCCTATGAAAACAACGTTAATAAAAAACGCAATGCTTGTTAATGAAGGTCGTGAATTAATCGCAGATCTTCGCATTAAAGGTGAAAGAATTGATCAAATTGACACAGAAATCTCTGCGACAAACAATGACAATATAGTTGAAGCGGCAGGCTGTTTATTGCTCCCTGGAATGATTGACGACCAAGTTCACTTTAGGGAGCCAGGGCTAACACATAAAGGGACAATCGCAAGTGAGTCCCGTGCAGCAGTAGCTGGAGGTATCACCAGTTTCATGGAAATGCCTAATGTTAAACCTGCAACAACGTCTATCGAAGCGCTCGAGCGTAAATTTACTATCGCTCAAAACCATTCAGTCGCCAATTATTCTTTCTACCTAGGTGCAACAGAAGCAAATTTAGACGAAATTAAAAAGCTCGATCCTAACCAACACTGTGGCGTCAAAGTGTTCATGGGTGCATCCACAGGAGACCTACTCGTAGAACACCCAGAAGCACTAGATTGTATCTTTGAACAAAGCCCTACACTTGTTGTCACTCATTGCGAAAGTAGCCCTATTATCAGCGAGAATTACCAACGAATATTGCGAAAAAAAGGTAAAGTAGACATCTATGACCATCCTGCTATACGTGATGAAAAAGCCTGTTATGCCTCATCTTCTTATGCCGTGAACTTAGCAAAAAAATTCGGGACTCAGTTACATGTTTTGCACATCACAACCGAAAAAGAACTGTCGTTATTTGAAACAGGAGCAGTTGTTGGCAAACAGATCACGGCAGAAGCCTGTGTTCACCATCTTTGGTTTAACCAAAAAGACTATAAAGAGAAAGGCAATCTAATCAAATGTAATCCTTCTATCAAAACGAGTAATGACCAAAAAGCACTCTTTGGTGCCTTACATTCAGGACAGATAGATATTATCGCCACCGATCATGCACCGCATACATGGACAGAAAAGCAAGCAGATTACGATAATGCGCCTGCGGGTTTACCACTCGTCGAAAGTGCACTGCTCTCATTACTTGACCATGTGTCACATGGAAAATTGACCCTTAGCCAGGTCGTAGAAAAAGTGGCGCATAATCCAGCGTTACGATACAAAATAAGCGAGCGAGGCTTCTTACGTGAAGGCTATTTTGCTGACCTTGTTTTGGTTGACCCTCAACAGTTTACGCTACACACACATGAAAACAGCCGTTACCAATGTGCCTGGACTCCGTTTAATTTCCATACCTTTTCATCAAAAATTCTTTCAACTTGGGTCAACGGTTATCAAGCCTTTGATGGTCGTGCGATTTTCGATAATAAAGATCAGGCAAAACGACTTACATTTAATCATTAAATAAAGTTGTAACGGCTCAAATGAGTGAGCTTAATGGCCACTAGGTTCACTCATCAGGATAATAAAGCTCTATGCTATTCAATGTCATCGTGTAGGCCGATGTAGCAATCTGGTCTTCGAAAAGCTCTGCTGACAATTGACCAGAAACCCAAACGGCATCGTATAAGCCTTCAAGTACGATTCCTTGCTCTGACTCTATATAGATAATTTGATTAGGCGGCGGCGGTGGCAGATGCAAACATGCACCAAAGTAGGGTACGAGAAAAAAGCTTGAAACCTTCTGATCGCTTGTAAACTCAACCGGTACGACAAACCCAGGAATACGTATGTTTTTACCGTCCATAGCTCCAATAATAGCAGTAGAGATCAACGCTTGCTCGTATATCTCATCTACTTGGCTATCAGAGTTCATGGCACTCTCTACGGCGCTAGCAATTTGGTCCTCAACTGAACCATCAGTTACCTTTACAATATAATCAGGTGGATTTGACAGCGCTTCCAAATCTTCTTCAGGAATTAGCGCATCCCAACTAATGGTATCGAACGTCTTTTCGCTAGCGTTTTTACGTTTTTCTATTTCGATCGGCTTTGGTAACACATCTTTCGTTGAATTACTTATTGAAACTGTCTTCTTAATATCATTCTCAGGTGTCGTTTTATCGCACCCCACTAATACAATTACTCCGAAAAAAAACGCTAAAAACTTCACTAAATACACCTTACCTTTACCATTTAAAAAAAAGATTCAATTGGATATGTACATCATACCAACCCATTAATATTGATTTTACAGCACATAAATAATGTTATAGTATAACATTAAAGTATTAAGCTGTAGTTTTTCTAAGTATCTATTATTTTGAACGCCATTGAGATTAAAAATGTTGAGTTTTCATACTCAACCACCCCAAATAAACCCATTTTGCAAATAGCCCATTGGCACGTTAAACAAGGCGAACAAGTCTTCATTCAGGGACTTTCTGGCAGTGGAAAATCCACATTACTCAATCTTGTATGTGGCTTAAACCTTCCAAATTCGGGTAGTGTAAAGGTGTTGGGTAAATCTTTGGTGAGTATGAATAGTCGTCAACGAGATAAATTCCGCTCGGCGCATATAGGTTATATTTTTCAGCAGTTCAATTTAATCTCTTATTTAAGTGCCATTGATAACATCAAATTAGCAAGTCATTTCTCAACCATTAAGCAATCCGACACGTTATTAGAAGAAATACACACCTTACTGACGACTCTGAACCTTAAATCCCAAGACTGGCAGCGGCCTGTTGAACAACTAAGTGTCGGTCAACAACAACGAGTAGGCATCGCTAGAGCATTAATAAATAAACCTCAAATAATCATTGCAGATGAGCCCACATCGTCTCTTGATGAGGCGGCAAGAGATAGCTTTGTTTCACTACTGTCATCACTTTGCAAAGAATATGCATCTACACTTTTATTTGTTAGTCATGACAGCAGCTTATCTTCATATTTTCATTCAACGATAGCATTAGCTGACATCAATAAAACGGAGCCCGTGCGCTAATGTTTTTAAAACTAGCCACTAAAAGCCTTTATTACCGCAAAGGTTCAGTAATCATAACAACGCTCGCACTTAGCATCAGCTTGATCGTTATGTTTGGTGTTGAACATATCAGAGAGCAGGCAAAGAATAATTTTACCAGCACTGTTTCTGGTGTAGATATCATCGTTGGTAGTCGAACAGGTGAAGTTAATCTGTTGCTTTATTCCGTGTTTAGAATGGGCAAGGCAACCAACAATATGAGTTGGCAATCCTATGCAAGTCTGAGCAAAGATCCTATGGTTAGTTGGTCAGTACCTCTTTCTCTAGGTGATTCTCATCGAGGCTACCGCGTACTAGGCACAACAGCAGATTACTTTGAGTACTTTAACTATGGTGAAAAACAACGTCTGAACTTTGATGCGGGAAACACATTAAAAGAGGTGTTTGATGTTGTTATCGGTGCAGAAGTGGCCCAGAAACTAAATTATCAGGTGGGAGATCAATTAACACTGTCTCAC
>CAWVWK010000203.1:0-4528 GCA_963933725.1 uncultured Colwellia sp. | reverse complement strand
CTATTTCGCCATTTGCTCAAGTAAAAACGCTGAAAGATCACCCGCAACCTTTAATGTTTTATCACGGCTTTCAATACCGCCACCAGAGCTATCAGTAAAAGGTGCAACTTCCATCATATCAGCGCCTGTAATAGGGTATTTATCTGCTAAAACTTCAAGGATACGCATTGCTTCATTTGGCATAAGACCGTCTGGCTCTGGTGTGCCTGTTGCGCTTGCATAGCTATCATCAATAGCATCAATGTCGAAACTTACATATAGTTCATCAATATTTTCAGTAGCTAATTGCTCTAAAATGCGTTGAATCGTTTGTTCTACACCGATTTCTTTAATATCTTTTGCCCAATGTTGTCTTACACCAAACGTTTCTTCCCAATGAGATTGAGGTCTTCCACTAGAGCGAATACCTATTTGAATTAAATGATGCGGCTCATGTAAATCTTCAAGAATATGTGTGCACCATGACCCAAAGCATAAATCTATACCTAAACGCTCAACCAGTAGGTCAGTATGTGCATCAAAGTGAATAATCGCAGCTCGTTTGCCCTGTTTCTTTTTCGCTTGCAGGTAAGCCCTTGTTAAAGGGTAACTAACACTGTGATCACCCCCAATACCAAAAATACCTTTATCGGGATACGCTTGATAAAAGTCATGGAGTACATCTTCGGTAATGGTTAAAGGACTTACAGCATAATCGCTTTGTTGATCTTGATATAATGCTTTTCGGCAATTGGTTAAGGTTTTATCGTTAAGGTACTTATCAGCTAAAAGGTGAGGAATCACGCGAATATCACCAAGATCAAATGTATTTAGCTTTGGATGTTGTTCTATAAGGGTATTTCTGACAAATAACGGGCCCCAATTTGCTCCGCGTAAAATACCGCCACCACAATCTGAAGCAACACCTAAAATAACGGCATTAGATGCATTGGGTAAATTATTTAAGGAATCTTTCCATAAAGACTCTATATTAGTAGAAGTGCCATAAATAGATTGATGTAAGGCTTCTTTACGTTCTTTGGCAGTATTTACTGTAAAGACACCATTCCCAGGCGGGCATAAACACTGGCTTAACTTGTCAAAAAAAGGTTTTGATAGTGGGTTCGATGAATCAGTCATATGAGGTCTCTAATCGTTATTCTGTGAGGGAGTTTTAAACTTATTTTCAATTTATTTAACATTAGGCTCTTATTTTTTTTATAAAAGTCTATTATGATTGCGATTATGTACGCCTAAATGAGCACTTTTAATGAATAACTCATTTTTTTCTTTACTTTTTTGGTGTTACAAAAGAATATCGGCTATTAATAAGACACTTATTATAACCAAAAATAACAGGTATATGAATATAAGAAAATTTATTACTTGTTATCGTGAATATTTATCACTATATGTAAATATAAATATAGTATTAAAAATAGAATACTGAAAAAAATTGAATTTAAAGTGACTAAATCTGGCTATAGCGCCTTAATGAACTCACAAAACACTTTTGAATAAAAAGGCAAAAATAAATTTGCCTTACGGTAGGATTATAAAATTTTATGGCAAAATCACTTGTTATTGTCGAATCGCCAGCCAAAGCGAAAACAATAAATAAATACTTAGGGAAAGACTTTGTAGTGAAGTCGAGTGTGGGTCACGTGCGTGATTTACCCCATAGTAGTACAGGAAAGAAAGTAGCAAGTAAGTCACCTGCTGAAGTACGAAAAATGGCTCCAGCTGCAAAAGCTAAATATAAAGCAAAACGAGATAAACAAGCACTTGTTAACCGCATGGGTATTGACCCTGAAAAGAATTGGGCTGCGAACTACCAAATTTTACCAGGTAAAGAAAAAGTGGTTGCTGAACTGAAAAAGCTAGCAGATAAAGCAGATATTGTTTATCTCGCAACCGATTTGGATCGCGAAGGAGAAGCGATTGCATGGCATTTAAAAGAAATTATCGGTGGCAGTGATGATAAGTTCCGTCGCGTAGTTTTTAACGAAATAACTGAAAGTTCGATTAAACAAGCCTTCTCTACACCTGGCGAACTAAGCATGCCCGGTGTTAACGCTCAACAAGCAAGACGCTTCCTTGATAGAGTTGTTGGCTTTATGGTCAGCCCGCTCTTATGGAAGAAAGTTGCACGAGGGTTATCGGCTGGTCGAGTACAATCGGTTGCTGTAAAACTTGTTGTTGAACGTGAACGTGAAATTAAAGCTTTCGTACCTGAAGAGTACTGGGATGTAACAGCACAAACTCATGCTAGTACAGGCGAAGCGCTAGCACTAGATGTAACCCATGAAAATGGAAAGGCGTTTAAGCCAACTAATAAAGCACAAACTGATGCGGCTTTAGTTAAGTTGAAAAATGATGATTACAAAGTAAGTAAGCGTGAAGACCGTCCATCAAAAAGTACACCTTCTGCACCTTTTATTACGTCAACACTGCAACAAGCGGCGAGTACTAAACTAGGTTATGGCGTAAAAAGAACGATGGGTTTAGCTCAACGTTTGTATGAAGCGGGTCATATTACCTATATGCGTACTGATTCAACCAACTTAAGTAAAGATGCAGTTGAAATGTGTCGTGGTTATATAAAATCTAACTTTGGTGAGAATTACTTACCTGAGAAAGCAAAAATTTATGGCTCTAAAGAAGGAGCTCAAGAGGCGCATGAAGCGATTCGCCCTTCAAATGTAAAGCTTGAATCTGCCTTTATGGATGGTATCGATGCCGATGCTAAGAAATTGTATGATTTGATTTGGCGTCAGTTCGTTGCTTGTCAAATGACCGCAGCGAGATACACTGTAAGCACCTTAACTATCAGCACAGCAGGCTTTGACTTAAAAGCAAAAGGTCGTGTTATGCAATTTGATGGTTGGACAAAAGTCCATCCGCAACTTTCTAAAGGTGATGATAAGCACTTACCTGATCTAGCCGTTGGTGAATCACTTGTTCTTGATGAGTTATTACCAACACAGCACTTTACTAAGCCAATTGCACGCTTTGGTGAAGCCTCACTAGTAAAAGAGCTTGAAAAACGCTCGATTGGTCGCCCATCAACTTATGCTTCTATTATCTCAACGATTCAAGACCGTGGCTATGTACGTTTAGATAAAAAACGATTCTATGCAGAAAAAATGGGTGAAATTGTTACCGACAGCCTATCAGGTAGTTTCGAAAAACTCATGAGCTACGACTTCACCGCTAATATGGAACATCATCTTGATGATATTGCTGAAGCCAAGGTAGATTGGAAAAGCGTTTTAGATGACTTTTATCTTAATTTCAGTGATAAACTCGCGCTTGCTAATAAAGATTCAGAAGAAGGTGGGATGCAAAATAATGCACCAGTTTTAACGGATATCGATTGCCCTACATGTGGGCGTAAAATGGGCATAAGAACTGCTTCTACTGGCGTATTCTTAGGCTGTTCAGGTTATTCTCTTCCACCAAAAGAGCGTTGCACGACAACAATGAATCTTACTGCTGGTGAAGAAGCGGTGAGTGTTCTAGCTGAAGACCAAGAGACAGAAGCATTACGTGCTATGCGTCGTTGTAAGATATGTAATACAGCGATGGATAGTTACCTTATCGATGAAACAAGAAAGCTTCATGTTTGTGGTAACAACCCTGTTTGTGAAGGCTTTGAAGTCGAACAAGGCACCTTTAAAATTAAAGGCTACGACGGGCCTGTACTAGAATGTGACCGATGTGGTTCAGATATGGAGCTTAAGTCTGGTCGCTTTGGTAAATATTTCGATTGTACAAACAGTGAGTGTAAAAACACCAGAAAGCTTCTTGCAAGCGGTGAAGCTGCGCCACCAAAAGAAGATCCGGTTCAATTGCCAGAATTAGCTTGTGAACAGTCTGATGCTCATTTTGTATTACGTGACGGTGCGGCAGGGATTTTCTTAGCCGCAAATACCTTCCCACGCTCTCGTGAAACACGAGCGCCAAAAGTTGCAGAATTAGCGCGTTTTAGAGATAGAATTTCAAGTAAATTCTACTACTTAGCTGATGCTCCACAAGAAGATAACCTAGGTAATCAAAGTGTTGTACGTTATAGCCGTAAGACAAAAGAGCAATACGTTATGTCTGAAGTTGAAGGCAAAGCAACAGGCTGGACTGCAAAATATATAGACAACAAGTGGGTGGAAGATATTCCAAAGAAAAAGGTCACGAAGAAAAAAGCAGCAGCTAAGAAAAAACCTGCCAAAAAGTCAGCAGCTAAAGCTAAGAAAGACGAAAGCTAAAGCCTAGTTAAGACATTTAGTCAATTTTAAAGGGTTAACGTTACGTTAACCCTTTTTTTCTCAGCTAATGAGGCAATAGTGATCTCATCGAATTACACAGATTGCGCGAATTAAGACACTTTTTTGGTTAAGACCTTAGACACTTAGAGCTGAGACTAGACACTAGCCCGTTTTGCCCGCAGATAAGCAGGATAAGAGCGGATGAGACACTAGACACCAGAGATTTTAGGGTAAGACCAATGAAAGTTTATAACTGACAGCTTTAAGCTGATAGCTTCAAACTTACA
>CAWVWK010000202.1:0-4550 GCA_963933725.1 uncultured Colwellia sp. | reverse complement strand
ATATATGTCACGATTGAGATAAAAGTGATGACTGAAAACCAAATACCATAATTAAGGTATAAAATAGTAATCACCATAGCTATTTCTAGAAAGGTTGGCACAATATTAAACACCATAAAGCGCATTAAAAAACTAATGCCAGATGTACCACGCTCTATATCACGAGAGAGGCCCCCTGTTTGTCGGTTTAAATGAAAATCTAAATCAAGCTTATGTAGGTGTTTAAATACATTTAATCCAATTCTTCTTATGGCTCGTTCTGTAACCCGCCCAAAAAGGGTATCTCTAATTTCACCAAATAAAACCACTGAAAAACGTGTTAGACCATACGAGGCTACTAAGCCAAGTGAAAGTAAAAGAGTTAACTTCTCTTTGCTACTTTCACCTTGACCATCTAAAGTATCGACTATATCTTTTAAGAGAAATGGCAAATAAACACTTGAAACCTTAGCTAATATCAAACAAAGTAAGGCAAACCCTATTCGAACTTTAAATTCGAATAAATAAGGCCATATAAGTTTAAAAGCAGACCAATTAATGTTTTTAACTTCGTTATCTGGGTGAGAAGAAGAACGCATATGATATTTTCATCAAGTTAAGACTATAATTAATCATAGTATAACATGTGCGCTATTAAGCGAGATTAAATTAAAACTTACTAGGGGCTGTTGACCTTTCTGTTTATAGGTCGTTGCACTTTAAAAGAGGTTAATCGAGGAGTTTAATGTAATGTTTGGTTGTTCCAAATGCACTTTAAGCAACAAAGAGTAACGCTTTTTTAATACAAGCCGAAGGGCTAAAATAAAAGATCAACAGACTCTAATAGTTAATGGAAAAAATTAATAGGATAGTTATTGTATGCTTAATCAAAGTCTAGTGCTTATTTTCGGGGTTATACTTGCTGTGTTATCAGCAAAATACCTTGTCAGTGGGGCTATTACAATTGCCAAGAAATTTTCTATTCCTGAATTTGTTATCGGCACATTTATCATCGGCTTTGGTACTTCATTACCAGAGTTTACGGTAAATATTCAAGCTGCTTTGTCTCAAAATACCGAGTTAGCCATTTCAAATGTTTTAGGCAGCAACTTGTTTAACACCTGTATAACACTAGGTTTAGTTGGGTTATCAGGTAAGCTATTAATTAGCAAAGATGTAAAAATAAAAGATACACCTTATAACCTGATCGCTGCTATTATGATTGCGGTATGTGGTAACCAGCTATTTTTTGATCATATCGAATATCATCAACTAATGATGAGTCATGCCATTATCTTTTTATGTTTTTTTGCCATTTATATTTATTACACCATGCTTGAAGTAGAGGGCGGTTCTGAGCATAAAATCCCCTTGCACAGCCAACACCAAAAAGATATTAAAAATACAATTCACATCAAGGCGATAATTCCGTTTATTCAGGTTGTTTTTGGTTTGATTGGATTAGTTTTTGGTGGTGAGCTTATCGTTAAAAGCGCAGAGCAAATAGCCATGTTGATGGGATTGCCGAGTAAGTTGGTAGGCTTATTGATTGTAGGTCCTGGTACCTCTATTCCTGAGTTAATTGCCAGTATTGCTGCCTTAAGAGCTAAAAGTACAGCCCTTATATTAGGTAATGTTTTCGGCTCAAATATTTTTAATATATTCTTTACCTTAGGTATTACAGCAATGATACAACCTGTTCCACTTGATACATCTTTAAATCAAGCTGTTCTATTTAATATCCTTGCTGCTACGTTTTTGACTTTAACTTTTTGGTTTAGTAAAGCCAAGAGTCTTTCGAGATTAACTGCAGGTTTTTTAATCATTATTTATATTGGATATTTGTATTTAGCGATTATAGGGTAAAGAGCTGTTTCGAAAAGCGAGTTGCGAGAAAGACAAGTTAGAAGTTTTAAGCTGTCAGTTATAAGTTAAGAAAAAACGTTTCAAAAATCGAGCGGCTAGCAAGACAAGAGGTTAAGCGATAAGGCCTTTTTACCACTGAGGTCACCAAGGCGCTTCACTGCAAAGAGGAAGTTCAAGCCAAATGTTTATTCTGTTCTCGGCTCAAGGCACAGTTTCTCGATGCTCTCGGGGGTGATGTTCTTTTATTGCTGTTATCTTGATCAAAAGATAGCGTGGCTAAAACCGACTCATGCAGGTTTAAAAGCCAACTGTGTCAATTAATTTTCACTTGACCTTAAGAGCAACTCGTAAACTCGATTCTTGACGCTTTTATTTTTGAGTTTCGACCCAAGCTTTAATATTTGTATCAAGTACCGCCATAGGGACGGCGCCGCTTAATAAAACTTCATCGGGGAAGGCACTTAAATCAAACTCTTCACCCAGTGTCGCTTTGCTTCTTCGCGATTCCATCTTTTATGGTACATACCAGTATCTACCACTAAGCGTAGAACACGAAATAATTCTGCTTGTAAACGTCCTAAGTCAGCAAAAGGGTCGTTTTCATACATACCTAACTCTTTCGCTACTGGTTCAAATGACAAAATTATGCAAATATAACGCCCAGCCTTCAATAGACGCGTTATAGGGTGCTATTCTTTTTAAAAAAGTAATGAAGCTTGTTCCATATTAAGGGCTACTTGCCAATGATGAGCTGGATTTGCCTTATGCTAAGTTAAGGTTTTAAGACCAAATTTAGGGTTTACCTTGATATCTCTTAGGTTAATCCAGTAAAGACCTGGTTTTGAGCCATCTAAAGCTGTAGAGCTATATTGCCCGCCTGGTGCTCCATCTTGAATTTCAACAGAGAATGCTTTCACTTCAACTTCATAATTTGGCTTAGTTTTAAAGAAATGCTTCATTTTTTGTTAATTTTTGCGATATAGCCATTGATATCACTTAAGAGTTCTTCGCGCCCTGCTTTTGAATCTTATATAAGAAGCGCTCTTCATTTAGGGAAACCATTCTTTTGCCTACACTCCCTGAAGTATAGCCTTGCGCTTTAAGCGTACTATCCATTTCTTTGCTAATACGAGCCACTTCATCTAAACCTATTTATTTTTTAGATGATTTATGACTATTAGATGCACTTCTAAATCTGCTATCATAGGAGAATAAAGTAATACCAATTCAATTAACTTATTGCTCACTTGTAATGGTTAAAATAAGTCATGCCTTCGTTGCTCTCAATCACAATAGCTAGCTATTACTTAATCGAGCGCCTTGTCATGATTCATTTTTCCTGTCTACAACAAGATCACAAACTTAATGAAATTGGTATAAGAGATTTACTCAGCTAAGTTAAATGAGATATTAAATGAGCACAGCAACACAAACTGCCCTTTTCGATTACCCTAAACACTGGGCTCAAAGCGAGAACGCTGCCCCGTTTTTACCCATGTCAAAAAAAGAGATGGATGCATTGGGTTGGGATAGTTGCGACATTATTATTGTTACCGGTGATGCATACGTTGATCACCCAAGCTTTGGTATGGCGATTATCGGTAGAATGCTTGAAGCTCAAGGTTTTAGAGTCGGTATTATTTCTCAACCTGATTGGAAAACTACTGATGATTTTATGGCGCTAGGCAAGCCAAATTTATTTTTTGGTGTCACCGCAGGTAACATGGATTCGATGATAAACCGTTACACAGCAGAAAGACGAATGCGCCATGACGATGCATATACTGCTAATAATGAAGGTGGCAAACGCCCCGACAGAGCTGTAACGGCTTATACTCAAAAGTGTAAACAAGCTTACAAGGGTGTGCCTGTTATTATTGGCGGCATTGAAGCTAGCCTTCGCCGTATTGCACATTACGATTACTGGTCTGACAAAGTTCGTCAATCTGTTTTGTTTGACGCTAAAGCAGATTTACTTATTTATGGCAATGCAGAAAGACCGCTTGTAGAAATTGCCCATAGAATTGCGCGTGGGGACGATCCTAAAACCATTACTGATGTTCGCGGTAGCGCTTTTTTAGCGAATAAAGTATTACCCGGCTGGAAAGGTATCGACTCAAGAGATATCGACCGACCTGGAAAAATTGATCCTATTCCAAGCCCTTACCAAGATATGTCTGAAGCTTCATGCGATTCGGTAAAAAATGCTGAAAATGACGAAAGTATAAATAGTGACATTAGCAAAACGGCACAAGTTATTGAGTTAACAGATTATATCCCGAAAAAAAGTGTACCAACAGAAGCAAAGCAATCTGAAGTAAAAACATACACCCGAAATAAATCATGGAGCGAAAAGAAAAAGCCTTGGGAAGATACTTACATAAACTTGCCTACATTTGAGCAAGTTAAAAGTAACAAAATTCTTTATGCACATGCTTCTCGTATTTTTCATCAAGAAGTAAATCCTACTTCTGCAAAACCTCTAGTGCAAAGTCATGGTAGCCGCCTAATTTGGTTGAACCCCCCTGCCAAACCGCTTTCTGAAGAGGAAATGGATGGTGTGTTTGGCTTACCTTATAAGCGTGTTCCGCACCCAAGTTATGGTAAAGCAAAGATTCCTGCTTATGACATGATAAAAACCTCTATCAATATCATGAGAGGCTGTTTTGGTGGTTGTACTTTTTGTAGCATAACTGAGCACGAAG
>CAWVWK010000201.1:0-4564 GCA_963933725.1 uncultured Colwellia sp. | reverse complement strand
AAAAGCAGCACGACCAGCAGCACAAATTTGCTGGACATAGTGGTGGGTAAATAAAGCATCTTAATCAGCAATTCTATCGATATTAGGGGGTTGATAACCCGATTGTAAGCATTCATATTATAGTAACCGATATCATCGCCCTAGATATCCAGCACATGGGGTTTTGATGAGTCAGTAGTCGCAAATGTAGTGGTTGATACTGCAAGTAACTCATGCCAAGTATCAGCTTTTTAAACTGATTTTTAGTTGTTATGATTTATTTTCCTTATCTAATGAATAACACACATGTTTAATGATAAAACGACGTTGAGTTTTTATCATAGTAAAAAAATCTAACAAACAAGAGATTAATATAAAATTAACAAAACAATAACAGGCAATTAGGGCTTTTAGTCTTGGCGAGATTAATGAATGGAAAAACTAAAACAGACTGTCAATGATAATTTTGACATGAGCTTGGATTTAAGAGCCTTAAATTGCGAAATATGTGTTTATAGCCTCGCCATTTCGAGAAGCTTGGGTAAGAAATTGTTTTCTTTTTCTGCTAAGGCAGTCTGTTCTACAAGGATTTCGTTTAAAATGTTGTGAGTCGTAAGGGGGTTTGCTAAGACAACTCTAAATACGATAGCTTTAAGGGTGGAAAGCTTTTTATTTTCAGGGGGGATTCGTGTACGTGATACAAAGGAGTTACCTTGTTCACGTTGATTCACTTGAATAAATTTAGTTAACCCGTCTAGCAAGTTATTAAACTTAGTAAGTTTTTCTAAGTCTCCTGACTTTCTTGCTTTGTCCATTGAAACTTGCACTGAACGTGGCACAAAACGGTAGGTTAATATACACAGTTCAGGTTTAGATATTAATTCAAAATCAGGCATTTCACTAATTAAATCTGCAAAATAATGTGCTTTTTCAATACTTTTGTTTATTAATATTTCGTAACCATCACGACCAATCACCTTAAGACAAGCATGAACTAGCATCGCCATACCAGGACGAGAACCTTCGAGAGTTTGACTGCCTAAGTCTTTTGAGCCTTGACGTAAAATATACTCAGCGTGATGTCTAATTGCGTTGGCAAAAGTAGGGTCTTTGAATAGCACCATACCGGCTCCCATAGGAACATACATTTGTTTATGGGCGTCAATGGTTACGGAGTCCGCTCGTTCAATGCCTGAAAGTAGGTGTCGGTATTTATTAGACAATAAAGTAGCACCTCCCCAGGCAGCATCGACATGAAAGTGACATTTTAGTTCCGCAGCTAAGTCAGCAAGTTCATTTAATGGGTCTATACTACCCGTTTCGGTAGTGCCTGCTACTCCAACAATCGCCATTATTTTTATATTTTTTTGGATAAGTTTTACAGCGATTTCACGCATTTTTGTAGGGTTGACTTTATTATCACTCGATGTAGGCACTTGGATAATATTTTCTCTTCCTATGCCTAATATATCTGCTGTTTTTGCAAGAGAGTAGTGGCCTCGCTCAGATACTAAAATAGCTAAGTCATCATAACCATAGTGGCGTAAGCCTTTTAAGAGCCCTTGTTTTGCGACACCTTCAAAATCACCATCCGCTTTCAATGTTTGATTACGAGCAGTCCATAAAGCGGTGATGTTAGCGACTGTCCCCCCAGAACAAAATGCCCCTAAAGAGACGTCAGAACTGTGCATCCAACTTTTATAAAACGTTTCATTTTCAGCGTAAACTAAGTGATGCATCATGCCTAGCACTTGTCGTTCTAGTGGTGTGAAAGCTTTTGAGGTTTCAATTTTTACTAAGTTTTGGTTTAGACCTACCATCATTTTAGATAAAGGCAAAACAAAGTACGGCAATGCAGAAGTCATATGGCCGATAAATTGTGGGGCTGAAGTATGGACTGAGTTGGCAATAAGTGTTTTCATCATATTATCTGCATAATCAGACACAAAGAGTGGTGATGATGGGATATTGTATTGTTGAAAGTCTAACTCAATTTCATTAAGAGGTTTTTCCACAGCGACAACGCTGTCTTGTAAAAAGCCCATAAGGTTTTGTGAAATATTTTTCTCAATAACAGCAAGTGTTGAATCGGGCCCTTCTGGGGCTGTAAAAATTCGAAGTAAAGCCTCTTCTGAAGCGACTGCTTTTTTTAGTGTCATTAGGAAACCCCACTTACCTTGCTTTTTAAACTGACCATTCAAAATGTGGTCACTTTACTTTATGCAGAAAAGCGCATCAAGTATAAAGATCGAAAAATTAATGTATATCTAGAAGGTTTCATTCAAAATTTTCTCTATCAATGGTTTCTTTGTAATTGAAGCAGTACTATTTTATGGCTATATAACTTTTCTGTTGCTTTTCTTTTTATTAAATACAGCGTTTTTTAAATACCTTTTAGCTTTACGAAATTGCTGCAATTGCTAATAGGCTTTCGCCATGGTTTGCATTTCATCATCAAGCATAAAAATATCTTGCTCTATTTCGACGCTGCTGTTTTCCAAGCTTGATGCTCTCATTGTCTAAGTAGAATGAATTTGAAGGAAGATGAGTATTTACATATAAATTGTTTTGGCTTTGAAAGGAAAACAGAAAAGGTGCAATAAATAGTATGCCTAACAAAGAAAAACGATCCATAAACTTCCTATATCATTAAATTGATCAGGTTATTTAAACCTATGCCATTTTTCGAAGGAATACGGTTGCTAGGGCAACGATAATATTATTTTACAATATAAATAATTCACTAAAAGACTCGTTAGAGGTTATGCTATTTTTTAAAGGCTTTGTCAATCGATTTAGGTTTGATGCAGGATGGGTTACATCGAACTGTAACAATTGTTGAACAGGAGAGAAGGAGAAGAGAAAATTCCAGAGAGTAATTAGCATTGAGACTTGTTATAATTGATTTATAGAAGATATAAGTACACCTCCAAATCGAAAGTAACACATTTGAAACTTCAAAAATGAATCTAAGGTTAGCCATGTCGTACCCACAAGAAACCCTATCTACCGAAGTATTATGTAAACAATTAAAAGCAACGGGAGATTTTTTACACTTAACCCGAAGTCATGAAGAAAGTATGCCTGCTTTTTGTTTTGAAGTGCAATGTAAGGAAAAATCAGAGAAGTCTAAAGTATCAGTTTTAGATACTGGTATTATTATTTTTGAGCCTATATCTGTTAAAAACACAGCTAGAAAAGCAGGTGGAGTGGCTAAAGATATTGTGCTATCTAGTGCGATCCATGGCAATGAAACAGCGCCCATTGAAATTTGTAATACGTTAATTAAAAAGCTTATTTTAGGTGAGTTATCTTTGGCGCACCGCGTATTGTTTTTATTCGGTAACCCAGCATCAATTAATATTGGTAAACGTTTTGTTGAAGAAAACCTGAATAGACTTTTTAGTGGCGGACACTCAAAAGACCAAGGCCAAGGTGCTGGTTTAATTAATAAAGAACGTTATCGTGCTCTTTTATTAGAAGAGACGGTAAGAGACTTTTTTGTCGCAGGGACTGAACAAGCAAATTTATTGGGGATAAAAAAAGTAGAGCGTTTTCATTACGATTTACATACCGCAATTAGAGGTTCAAAAAATGATAAGTTTTCTGTTTACCCATATAGACATAACCAACCTTGGATAAAATCTCAGTTACAATTTATGTTAGCTTGCGGTGTTAATACTATTTTATTTTCTAACTCACCGACAACTACATTTAGTTACTTTTCTTCTAATGAGTTTAATGCACATGCTTTTACCGTTGAATTAGGAAAAGTTAGGCCTTTTGGGGAGAATAATATGGAAAACTTTGTCCAAGTTGAGTCAAGCCTAACAGGCTTAGTATCGGGTGATGACATAGTATTAAAAGATTATTCTGCTAGCGACTTTAGTTTTTTTGAAATCGATCAAATAATCGACCGACATCATGAGCAATTTACCCTACACTTTGATGATAATGTTGAGAATTTTACAGACTTCCCTGTGGGAACCGTTATCGCTACAGATGGTGAAAATCAGATAAAAACTCATAAAGAGGGGGAGGCGATTATCTTTCCCAATGCGAATGTAGCTATCGGGCAAAGAGCGATGTTAACGGTTATCCCTGTTAATATTGATGCTCAATAAGCTTAAAGTTAATCGCCTTAGCTTATTTTATAGCTTCTTTAATGTCATCTAACTAAGTGTTATCTAACAAAAGCGTCACAGAATCGTTATTGACGCTTTTTAGTATCACATACATCAAATTAAATAAAAAATTCAACAGAAATAAATAGTAACAAACTATCTACTGTAGATTATATAATTAAACTACATGTTCTTGCTCAAATTATATGCTTAAAGTAGCATAGGGATAATTAGCCTCTATTGCTTTTCTCTAAGTCTGCTTTTAACTTGTCGGAAAAGCTCCAAATAATTGTAAAGGATTAACATGAGTCAACCGTTTCTAGAAAAATTGCAGCCTTTTGCGCTGAGCATTAAGCTACTCACCAAGCCAAGAGTGTCATCACATTTCGCATCAATAATAAATTTCTTAATATTACTCACCTTGCTTTGCTCTTTTAATACGAATGCAGCAAAAAAGAAGA
>CAWVWK010000200.1:0-4591 GCA_963933725.1 uncultured Colwellia sp. | reverse complement strand
CTAACCTCTGTGAGAAAACATTTAGCTTTTCCAAAAACATCTTGGCAGATATGTTGCCTTGCAATATTAGGAGGTATTGCCTCTGCTCTATGCGTTATTCTTTTCACTTTAACAATAGACTTTATTCAAAGTTTTTATATAACTGAACGCAATGATTATAGTAGTTTGGCGGCAATTAAACGTTTCATCTTACCGATACTTGGTGCTGTAGTCATTTTATTACTTGCATGGTTAACAGGTTATAAATACCTAAGAACTGGCATTCCCTTTATTTTACATCGCTTAAAAGTCGCTCACGGCCTTATCCCAATAAAAAACACTTTAAATCAATTCTGGGGAAGCGCTGTCGCACTCTCTTCAGGTTTTTCTGTTGGTCAAGAAGGTCCCGCGGTACATCTAGGTGCTGCATGCAGTGGCGCTGTTGGCCATTATCTTAGGTTACCTCATAATAGCATTCGAACATTAGCCGCTTGTGGTGTTGCAGCTGGTATTTCAGCGACGTTTAACACCCCTATCGCTGCCGTAATATTTGTAATGGAAGTTATCTTACGTGAATACAAGGTTCATGTTTTTATCCCTGTAATGCTTGCTTCACTGGTAGGTTCATTAATCACCAGTAACTTTTTCAATATTTCTCACGATTTTAGCTACTTTGTTAAGGTCGATCTGAACAATCAGTACTACCTGTTTTTATTAGTCTTATCAGTTGTTATTGGAATTTTATCTTCTATTTTCAACCGATTTTTAGTTTTTATTATTGCTCAAAGTAGTGGTATTCATATTGTAAAACGCCTCATTTTTGCCGCAATAGTAACCGGTTTTATTGGCTTTTTCGTTCCTAGAGCAATGGGCACAGACACCAACGTTTTTAACCTTGTGTTAATTGAACATTGGCCAATAGGCCTTTTACTTAGTTTGCTTCTCGCTAAATTAGTAATGACTACCTTTGCTTTAGGTTTAGGCATTCCTGGTGGTATTGTCGGTCCAACATTATCTATTGGCGCCTTAACTGGTGCATGTATTGGTGTTATTGCCGTGCAATTAAGCCCAGGAGAACATGTGGTGAGTGACTTCATCCTGATGGGGATGACGGGCTTTATGGCAGCTTCACTAAATGCGCCCTTAGCAGCTTTACTTGCCATTGTAGAATTATCTGGTCAGTTAGAAATTATTGTACCCGCTATGTTTGTTATCACTATTTCAAGCATTATTTCTGGACAAATATTTAAAAATAGATCGATCTTTACGATGCAACTTGATGTTCAAGGCCTTAAATATCGTACCCCGCCTATTGAAAAAGCACTCCAGTCTATAGGTGTTTCTGCTTTAATGAAAAAAGACTATAAAATAATAGAGCATATAAACAACAATGAAATTTTGACAAATAGCTTTACACAAAATGAATATAATAAGCTCATTATAAAAGAGAAAAAAAAGGGCTTTCAAGAAGGCGAGTTAGAAAATATTACCAATTGCCAATTTTCTTTAATTCAATTAAATGAAGGTATAAAAACCGTTAATTTCGATGACAAAGACATTCAACTATTACTACTTGAGGTTATCTCAGAACAAGCGACTTTAGCACAAGCATACAGTACTATGATGAAACAGCAGTGTTCCGCTTTAGTTGTTTACAGCCCACAAAAATGTGTCAGCGGGATAATCTATCAAAAAGACATAACCACCTATTTAGAAAGAGGAAAATTAGTCAAATGAGTACCTTTACCCTAAGTCAATTCATCCTCGGTAACCTTCCATGGTTTAAAGCTTTTCATGTTATTTTTATGGTGGCTTGGTTTGCCGGTATTTTTTATTTACCACGCCTTTTTGTCAACCATGCAGAAACTAAGTCACAAGAAATTGCTAACCACCTAAAAGGTATGGAGCGCCGCTTACTTTATTTTATTACTCCATTTGCTTTATTAACGATCTTGCTAGGTATCGCTTTAATTATTGGATATGGTTTAGATTGGTTTAGGGCCGCATCGTGGTTACATACAAAATTACTTTTAGTGATTTTATTAGTTGTCTACCACGCCTATTGCTTCAAATTAGTTGCTATATTTAATCGTGATGCAAACACCCGCTCAGGAAAGTTCTATCGACTATTCAATGAAGTTCCAGTATTCGCCCTGTTCGCTGTTATCATTCTTGCCTATGTAAAATAAGACAAGCTCTTTTTGGCTAACAAAAAGGAGCTTAGAGTTCTAAAATTGACGAATTCATGCTATATTCTCCGAAATTTTTCCGTCTCACGCTAATCGCAACTCAATGCAATTGCCTCTCAACTTAACGAGTATTTTATTATGATGAAATTCGAAGGCAGTCATATACTGTCTGTATCACAATTTGATAGAGACAGTATTTCTAAGATTTTAGAAGTTTCTGCCAATATGGCTCCCTATGCAGCACGTAAAAAACGCTGTCATGTTTTACAAGGTGCTATTTTAAATAACTTATTTTTCGAACCCAGCACACGCACACGAGTAAGCTTTGGTACTGCCTTTAATTTACTTGGTGGCTTTGTTCGTGAAACGGTTGGACAGGAAAACTCTTCATTAAGTAAAGGTGAGTCTCTTTTTGATACCGCACAAGTTATCAGTGGTTATTCTGATGTAATAGCCATGAGACATCCGAAAATATTATCGGTCGACGAGTTCTCTAAAGGAAGTACTGTACCTGTTATCAACGGTGGCGATGGTGCTAATGAGCATCCAACGCAAGCACTGTTAGATTTATTTACCATTCAATCAGAAATGATGCATGTTAATAAAGGGCTTGATGGCTTAGATATCGTTTTAATGGGTGATTTAAAGCATGGTAGAACTGTTCACTCATTATCAAAATTATTAAGTTTGTATAACAACGTAAAAATAACGTTAGTGGCACCAAAAGCATTACAAATGCCAGATAGCATTATTTCTATTTTAGAAAATGCTGGTCATAAAGTTATTCAGACTGAAACGATGGCAGGTAATTTATCATGCGATGTTATTTATCAAACTCGTATTCAACAAGAACGCTTTGCCAGCAAAGATGAAGCCGACCTGTATCGTGGTCACTTTAGTCTCAATAGAAGTGTTTACGAGAAATACTGCAAAGAAAACACCGTGATTATGCATCCATTACCGCGCGATTCACGTCCTGAAGCAAACGAACTTGATATCGATTTAGATGACTTAGATAGTTTAGCTATTTTCAGACAAGCGCAAAACGGTGTTCTTGTTCGAATGGCCTTATTTGCGCTGGCATTAGGCGTTGAAAACCAACTTACACAATATGAAAGGCCTGTTAACTGGCATACTAATAAAGGGTACTAGGGATTTACTATGAATAACTCTGAACAATTATTTGAGCAAGCAAAAAAGACGATTCCCGGTGGTGTTAACTCACCTGTGCGAGCCTTCAATAGCGTAGGCGGTACCCCTTGCTTTGTAACAAAAGCTGAAGGTGCCTATATTTATGATGCCGACAATAACGCTTACATAGATTACGTTGGTTCGTGGGGCCCTATGATTTTAGGACATAACCACCCTGCTATATTAGAAGCTGTAACTGAAACAGCGAAAAAAGGTCTTAGTTTTGGGGCGCCAACCGAAATTGAAATTTCCATGGCAGAGAAGGTCCGTGAACTTGTGCCTTCAATGGAATCATTACGTATGGTTAACTCGGGTACCGAAGCGACCATGAGCGCTATTCGTTTAGCACGTGGCTTTACTTCACGAGATAAAATTTTAAAGTTTGAAGGCTGTTATCACGGTCATGCCGACTCTTTACTTGTTAAGGCAGGCTCAGGGGCACTTACTTTAGGTGTGCCTAATTCTCCTGGTATTCCTGCAGATTTAGCTCAACATACCCTTACCGTTAGCTTTAACAGTATCGATGAAGTTAAAGCTATTTTTGAAAAATTCCCAGATGATATTGCTTGTATCATAGTTGAACCCGTTGCCGGTAATATGAACTGTATTCCACCAGTAGAAGGCTTTTTAGAAGGCTTACGTGAGGTATGTGATCAATACAACAGTGTACTTATTTTTGATGAAGTAATGACCGGTTTCCGTGTTGCACTCGGTGGCGCACAAGCACACTATAATATTAAACCTGACTTAACCACATTAGGTAAAATTATTGGTGGCGGTATGCCAGTGGGTGCTTTTGGTGGTAAAAAAGAGATTATGAACTTTATTGCCCCTGTTGGCCCTGTATATCAAGCCGGTACTTTGTCGGGTAACCCATTAGCGATGGCTGCTGGGTTAGCCTCATTAACAGAGCTTGCTAAAGGTGATAAACACCAGCAATTAAGCCAAGGTACTGAAAAGCTTGCAATGGGTTTGAAAGCCGCAGCTGAACGCCACGGCGTTGACCTTAGTATTAACTATGCTGGTGCTATGTTTGGTTTCTTCTTCACCGATGATAAAGAGCCGATTACCACATACGAACAAGCAACCAAATGTGATGCAGAGCGATTTAAACGTTTCTTCAACTTAATGTTAGATGAAGGCGTTTACTTAGCTCCCTCAGCTTATGAAACAGGTTTCTTATCGATGGCACATACCGATGCAATTATTGAAAAAACATTAGATGCAGCGGC
>CAWVWK010000199.1:0-4614 GCA_963933725.1 uncultured Colwellia sp. | reverse complement strand
ATTTTAAATAAATACTAAACGAACATGAATTAAAAATAGTAAAAAAAAATGATCTTTTTTACACTTTCCTATTGAAATGTATTTTCCTGACCCCACTTACTATTCCAACAACAGATTTAACTTTATATTTTTATGAATAGGAGCTCCCAAGATGGGCAAAATTATTGGTATTGACCTAGGAACAACTAACTCATGTGTTGCTGTATTAGACGGCGACAGTGTTCGTGTTATTGAAAACGCAGAAGGCGATCGTACAACTCCTTCTATCATTGGTTACACAGCTGAAGGCGAAACATTAGTTGGTCAGCCAGCTAAACGTCAATCAGTGACTAACCCAGAAAATACATTATTTGCTATTAAGCGTTTAATCGGTCGTCGTTTCGAAGACGAAGAAACACAGCGTGATATCGAAATTATGCCATTTGGTATTGTAAAAGCTGATAACGGCGATGCTTGGGTAAAAGTTAAAGGTGATAAAATTGCACCACCACAAGTTTCTGCTGAAGTTTTAAAGAAAATGAAAAAAACAGCTGAAGACTTTTTAGGTGAAACGGTAAGTGAAGCAGTTATTACTGTTCCTGCATACTTTAACGATTCACAACGTCAAGCAACAAAAGATGCTGGTCGTATTGCTGGTCTAGATGTTAAACGTATCATCAATGAGCCAACTGCAGCAGCGCTTGCTTACGGTATGGACAAGCAAGAAGGTGATAAAGTTGTAGCAGTATACGATTTAGGTGGTGGTACTTTTGATATCTCAATCATTGAAATTGATGAGATGGATGGCGAGCACACTTTTGAAGTACTAGCGACAAACGGTGATACTCACTTAGGTGGTGAAGATTTCGATAACCGTTTAATCAACTATCTTGTAGAAGAATTCAAGAAAGAGCAAGGCATGGATTTAACGGCCGACCCTCTTGCAATGCAACGTTTAAAAGAAGCAGCAGAGAAAGCCAAATGTGAACTTTCTTCAGCACAACAAACTGATGTTAACCTACCGTACATCACAGCTGATGCAACGGGTCCTAAGCACATGAACATTAAAGTTACACGTGCTAAGTTAGAATCGCTAGTTGAAGATATGGTTAAAGCGACATTAGAGCCACTTAAAAAAGCACTTAAAGATGCTGATCTTAGCGTAAGTGATATTGACGACGTAATCTTAGTTGGTGGTCAATCTCGTATGCCGCTAGTTCAATCTGCTGTTACAGATTTCTTTGGTAAAGAGCCACGTAAAGACGTTAACCCTGACGAAGCTGTAGCTTCGGGTGCGGCGATTCAAGCCGGTGTTCTTTCTGGTGATGTAACTGACGTATTACTACTTGACGTTACGCCTTTATCGTTAGGTATTGAAACAATGGGCGGCGTAATGACGGCGGTTATTGAAAAGAATACAACGATTCCAACAAAACAATCACAAACGTTCTCGACAGCTGACGATAACCAAGCTGCAGTAACGGTTCATGTTGTACAAGGTGAGCGTAAGCAAGCAAGTGCTAACAAATCACTTGGTCAATTCAATCTTGAAGGTATTGACCCAGCACCACGTGGTACACCACAAATCGAAGTAACTTTTGATATCGATGCTGATGGTATTTTACATGTAACGGCAAAAGATAAGAACACAGGTAAAGAGCAAAAAATTACCATTAAAGCGTCTTCTGGTTTATCTGATGATGAAGTAGAGCAAATGGTACGTGACGCAGAGGCAAATGCTGATGCAGATGCTAAATTCGAAGAATTAGCACAAGCACGTAACCAAGCGGATGCAATGGTTCACTCTACTCGTAAGCAAGTTGAAGAAGCTGGCGAAGAATTACCAAGTGAAGATAAAGAGAAAATTGAAGCTGCTTTAACAGAACTTGAAGAAGCTATTAAAGGCGATGATAAAGAAGCCATAGATACTAAAACTCAAGTGTTAATGGAAGCATCTGCTAAATTAATGGAAATCGCTCAAGCTAAGCAACAAGCTCAAGCAACACCTGAAGCTGGTGAAGCTCAAACAGCTCCTGCTGACGATGTTGTTGATGCAGAGTTTGAAGAAGTTAAAGAAGAGAAAGAAGTTAAGTAAGTTTATTTTTAGCTTTACTAACTTGTCTCATTTGACAGTGTAAAAAATTAAAGCGCCGATTCTATCGGCGCTTCTTACGTTATAGCTTTTAATAAATAAAAGCTCTACTAAAAGAAGTGATTATGTCAAAACGTGATTATTATGAAGTACTTGGTGTTTCAAAAAGTGCCGAAGAAAAAGAAATAAAAAAAGCCTACAAGAAGTTAGCGATGAAATACCATCCTGACCGTACTAAAGGCGATAAAGTCAAAGAAGAAACGTTTAAAGAAATTCAAGAAGCTTATGAAATTCTGAAAGATGACCAAAAACGTGGTGCTTATGATCAATACGGTCATTCTGCATTTGAACAAGGAGGTCATGGCGGTGGCGGAGGCTTCGGTGGTGGTGGCTTTGGTCAAGACTTTGGTGATATCTTTGGTGATATCTTTGGTGGTGGCCGTGGTGGTGGCCGTCAAAGACAACAGCGTGGTTCAGATTTACGTTACAATGTAGAATTAACGCTTGAAGATGCGGTGAAAGGTAAAAGCTTAGAGATTAAAGTTCCTACTTATGTTTCCTGTGAACCTTGTGATGGTAGTGGCGCTAAAAAAGGCACAAGTGCTAAAATATGTGGCACCTGTCATGGTCATGGCCAGGTTCAAATGCGCCAAGGTTTATTTGCAGTTCAACAAACCTGTCCTACCTGTCATGGTAGTGGAAAGGTGATTACAGACCCATGTCCTTATTGTCATGGTGAAGGACGTGTTGAAAAAACTAAAACTTTATCAGTTAAAATACCTGCAGGTGTTGATACTGGCGATAGAATCAGACTATCGGGTGAGGGTGAAGCAGGGGAGCATGGTGCACCGGCGGGCGATTTATACGTTCAAGTAAATGTAAAAGAACATGCGATTTTTGAGCGTGATGAGAATCACTTATATTGTGAAGTACCAATTAGCTTTACGACAGCTGCACTTGGTGGCGAGATTGGAGTACCTACACTTTCTGGTAAAGTTAAACTTAAAGTACCTAAAGAAACGCAAACGGGTAAAATGTTCCGTTTACGTGGTAAAGGTGTTAAGTCAGTACGTAGCTCATCAACGGGTGACCTAATGTGTAAAGTCGTTGTTGAAACACCTGTGAATCTATCAGGTGACCAAGCAGACTTGCTTCGCCAACTTGAAGAAAAATTAGATAAAAGTGATAAAAAGCATAGCCCAAAAGAAACTGGTTTCTTTAAAGCCGTAAAAAACTTTTTTGATGATTTAAAAGGTTAATCCCTTTTATTACCTAAATAGTACTCAATACAAAACCCGCATCTAGCGGGTTTTTATTGGCACATAAGAAGTGGTCATTATAATTGGGTTCTATTTTGGACTTAACCTTTAATTTTTACTCTTGCAGCAATTACTTTTAAGTTTTTCTCTTATTACAAGTATAAAGCATACAAACGACAATGATAAAAATGAAAAACTACCAGCACTGGTTTCTACAATAATAATCTTTTCAACATATACTTCTTCATAAGGTAGATCATACTCTTGACTCTCTAGAGAAAGCCCATAGAGTGCGTTGGTCTCTTCAGAAGACAGTGTTGCAACAGGCTCACTAAAGCCTACCTGATATAAATCGATTAAAACATCATAATGCCCAGTTGAATAACTTGATAAAAGCGTAGTGCTAACTTCAAATGCATCTTCTTCCGAGTCGGAAGTAATTATAAAATTGTCGGTGGTAAAGTAGTGCTCCCAAGCACCTCCATCGTAGCTTAAATACAAAATGCCATAAACCTCACGATGTGGCGAACTTGTATAGCTATAAACATCGGCATCAAATGTAACGGTAAAAGTCTGATAATAACCGTCATAGTCAAAATCATCATTTAGCCTACTTTTAGCTTCAAAAATAGAAAAATCTGCTGAGTGTTCATTGGCATATCCGTATTCAAAACTCTTTAAGTTACGTGCACTTTGTTTGTTTATATGGGGTTTCGCTAACGCATTCAAGTACGTTTGTATTTGGCTACGCGTCTGAAGTGGAGTGATCGGTTTTGCATTGTCAAAGGTGTTGTAAAAAGCTTCACTAAACTCATTATTTGTAGAAGGGCTGTTTTTATCTAGTAAACTTTGTTTTAAAGCGAGGCGTGTTTTTCCTTGGCTTGCTATAAGTCCAAAAGATTTAGCACTCAAGTTTCGCTCAGTTGCATTTGAAAAGTGGGAGAGGATTAAAGCGCACAAGCAAAAAAATACTAAAATAACTTTATTAAATACTTTTTCTCTATTGGCTCTATTGGCTTCTATTGAAGAAGAATGGTGATTGACAGCAGATTTAGTCATAAATAATAGCCTCTATACGAAAATTAAAAACATGCTTTTACTTCTCTTCAGTCTTTAATCACAACGAAAGGTTATGTTAAAGTGAAAACTATTTAAACACACCAAGATGAATGTTAGCTGAATGAAACAGAGGTATTAATTCAAATAAATCAATACCTAGTTGTAAGGTGTGTGTTCCTTTATGGCTCGAGAACACTATTAAATTCATTTTAAAGTGAATTTAAA
>CAWVWK010000198.1:0-4637 GCA_963933725.1 uncultured Colwellia sp. | reverse complement strand
GATACAAGTACCCCTTTAACTAAAAAAGAAGTTGTTAGCAAAACACAAGATAATACAGCAGCTAAAAATATAGAAGAGAAATCAGAGCCAACTTCTCATTCTTCAGCAGCTGATAAAGGCATTAAAGGAATGTTTAAGTCGGTATTTAAAACCGAAGCTGAAGACACCGGTACTCTGTCAATGAGCGAACGTATTAGACTGGCATCTAAAGGTTAATCTACTCCAGCACTATTTATCTCTAGCTTTTAAATGAATAAAAAACCGGTTACTTGATTTCAAGTAACCGGTTTTTTAATATATATTCATAATATTTATCATAAGGAGATTACTACACTGCTTTGCTTTTAAAACGAGAATTACCAACTTAAAAAAATATAAAATCACATAATAGCTTCTTCGTTAAAGTATATTTTAAAGGCTTTTTAGATATTTTACCTAAGTTTTTAAAAACGCGCTTCTAATATCCTTTGTTTTTTTATTGAACTATCCTCATGAAAGGCTGCTTTATTTAACCAATATTTAGCATTCTTATGCATCCCTTGATAAAGGTAACTTAACGCAATATTATATTCATAACTTGGCATTTGAAATTCATGACCATATTGAGTTAATAATTTTAAATACTCTTTAGGTAATTCCAGGCTTGAATAGTTTAGGTGTGTTAAAGAGAAGACGGGCTTAAAAGCGGCTATTTGTCTTCTCGGGCTGTTATCACAGGTTTTAGTGATAAACACACCAATTTCATCACGATAATTATCCGGTGTTCCAAGTTGCCAATGGTTACCTTTAACCATTTTCTCTTTATTTTTAATGTTATATTTCTCAACAAAAATTGGCGTTGTATCTTTTACGTTTTCTCCCCAAGGAATATGGCTTAGTACTTTTTTTCTTAATGCCTTAATATCACCGTCATATGATTTTTTCAGTACTGCAATATTTAGTGAAAAAGGCCTCTCTTGGGCTTTTTGACATTTACTGTGCTGTGCTGGAATAGGGTACTCATCGATAAACCCTAACAAGTGAGTTATTTCATGTGAAAAACCTTGCGAGTTTTCGCCTGATTTAAGGTATAAGATGCCCAGGTTTACATGTGAAGATGTTTGTGGAATAACCACAGCAATATATTTTGTTTTTATTGTTTGAGCATATTGATGCCAAGAGCTTTCATCACATTGCAAGGTATCTTGTCGAGTATACAGTTTTTCTTGATGACAATTTAATTCTGGTAATGGGATGTATCGCACTGGTGGTAAGCAAACATGTTCGCTAAGCTGGCTAGTGTTAAAGTCCTCGATTAACTTCTGCGTTTGATATAGATCTTTTATATTGGTTGCGAAAAGTTGGATATCAGCTAGACAATTTTTTACAGCGCCTTGTTCAGCTTCCACGCTATCTGTTGAAAATTGAGTTGCCCTGATCACATAATTTTTTGGGTTTAAAAGATTTTTCTGCACTTCAAGACTATAAAAATAGTCTAGGTTAAATAATTTAAACTCTTCTAATAACATCTGCCCTTCTTCATGAGATAAAAGCAATGATAAATCTTGAAGAAGAAGACTATTAAAAGATTTCATATCGCCTTTAGAAACCATTATTTTCAATACAATGATTGCTTTTTGGCGTTGTATTGAAACAGGAACGTCTTCACTAAGTGATGAAGAATTACTTGGGATAAGATCTAAGGCTAACATTGCTTCATTGAATGACTTTTCAGAGTTGTCATTCATTTTTAGCGTCAACAAGGCCCATTGTATCTTTGCACCATGATGGTTTAAACGAGCAGCTTGCTTAAACCATAATAGCGCTTTATGGTTATAAAAGTTAGATTTATAGAAGGATGCTAATTGATAGGCGCTGTCTGCATCTATCTTAGCCATTGTTGCTAATAATCTTCGCCAGTTTAAGCTCCCCTCGGTTTCTTGCTTTAATGCAAATTTCATGAAGCTTAGATTTTGGTTTTTGACAGCGTAGTCTAAAAGTGGCTTTGTAATTTTTTGATGAGTTTTCCAGCTCGTTAAACCAAAAGTAGCTAAAAATGAACTAGAAGATAGTTGTAATAATAAGCCAAGTATTATTGTTTTTTTAAATACATGATACAAAAAACTACAATTTTTCATCTTCAAGATAGACTTAACTACTAGGTGAACTAGCCATTTTGGTTCTCATTAAATTTAACTCTAATTTAGCGTATCTATGCTCAACAAATTCATAGACATTGGTACTTAATGACAATTTAAAAAAGTTCTCTGCTGTTTTTAAGTGACCAAGCCGCTGGTTATATTTAGCTAAGTAAAAATAGGCTTCACATAAACGATCTGCCAACTCTTTATGTGACTTAACACCTTGATTTAGAGTGTTTATTAACTGCTCTTGACTAATTTCGCCTAGGTATAAATCAATAATTTGTTTAGCCCATACATTATCAGCCACCAGTTTTTTTCTACTTGCTAATTTTTCCAGGGCATTATTCTTGTCGATTTGATACTCTGCTAAAAATAACCAAATCAAACGGTAGGGATCATCATTTTTATTGTGATGAAAGGTATCAAAGTCAGCAATCGCTAATTCGATTCTATCACCATAATAAAGTGCAATGCCTCGGTTTAAATAGGCATATTCATGTTGTGGATTGAGCTCTATTGCTGAATCAAACTTCTCATATGCTTGAGAAAATTCTTTTATTTGAGTGAGGTGTATACCTAGAAAATTGTATGCATCGACAAGCTTAGGATCAAGCTGCAAAGCCCTTGAAAAGTCTAAACGAGCTAAAGATAGCAAACCAACACTATCAAATAAAACACCGCGATCGTAAAACAATTGGGCTCTTTGTTGGTCTGTTATTTCAACACGATAAATAATTTCAGATAAACGCGCTATGGCAAGTTCACTTTTATAATTAATGGGCAATGGTTCTACAATTACAAAATTTGCAGTTGACATAACATCTTCGTCGATGTTTTGAGAGGATGCGCAACCCTGAAGAAGAAAAAATAGTGCACAATACACTACAATCTGAAGTGATTTATATATCGGATTCACCAGGCGAATACCTAAAATAATGAAATGTATGAATAATTATACTCAATAACAGCTCTTTTCGCTAAATATTTTTAATATGTCGGAAGTTAAATGATGGCAATGTTCCTTTAAACTGTTGCTACACTATATATAACAGGCTTTACAGTTTTTATTTGTTGTTGAGTACAAATAACATCTGGTTTTATCGAAATTATCCGAGAAAACCCATTGATCGACGCGAAGCGGCGTCGGTGGGTAGTTCACCTATAGGCTCAATGCTTGGAAGTCGTTATTTATACATTTCGTTTATGTAATGAACTGAGAAGCTTAATGTCTTCTACTATACGAAAGTAGACGTTCCCCACAGATATAAACATGCATTCTTTGACGATTGATATTAACAATTAATTGAATAATCTGACTGGGAAAAATGACAACACAGCCGCCAATCAGAGTTTACCTTGTAATGATCATTTTTTGCAGATTAAGTCACTACTTCTACTTAGGCTAAGTAAACCCTAAATAACAAAGCTTTCTTAAGCGTTATTGACTTCTCCATTCTATATTATATATAGTCATTAAAGTACCTTAAACGATATTTACTTTACCGTGAATGGTGCAGCAATTTGCAACTCTAACATAGTGCCAGCAGGAATATTGACTGAATTACCACGAGATAATACAGATAAGCCTAAACCAACTTTTGCACCTGTTTTTGCTCCACTAGAACCATCAATTAAGCCACCAACAGCCGCTGCCCGTGCTGTTTTGCTAACCGTGTTTTTTCCTGTAGCTTCAGTTAGCGTTTTTACCCCTGATGTTTTTATCGGTAACATTTGGTTATTTAACATGATATCGGTAAAAGTTAATTCGATTGTTGATTTGCCCACTAAACGGCCCGATTGTTTACTGGCAGAAATAACACCATAAAGTGTGCTGCCACGAGGCGCAATTACCCGTTCTTCAACCACTAAATCAGCTTCTAATTTAGCCGTGAACTTATGTCCTGCCTTATGTTGTTTACTATTAAGACTTGTATTGGTTCTAACAACTAAACGCGTGCCGGCAGGTACAGTAATAGACTTGTTTTTTTCTTTTGAGCTGGAAGTTATTTGAGTGTCAACGTCATTGGACTCTTTAGTAACGGGAGCATCACCAAAGCTAATACCTACTACCTTATCAATTTCAAAGGTGAGTTTCTGGCCTGCTATATCAAAAACAACACCATTAGCATCGCGAGATACTAAGGTTCCCGTTAAGCTCTGACCGTCTTTTAATGTCAATACATCGGCAAAACTACAGGTTGAGAATCCTAACGCTAAAGTTATTAAAGAAGATGATAGTAATTTATTCATTAGTCTACCCTCAATAAGTAATGATTTGATAATTAACGAGCAAGACCGCTATTTCTTATTAGCAGGCATGACCTGTAATCGTTAAAATATTTTATATAAGTGTACAGTAATAAATTGGCATTATAAATGTTAATTCAATATCAACGGCCTCAATGAGCTTAAACCCGTCCCTCAAACATATAGTGATTTCTGGTTAAAACTCTCCCTAATATGTTGATATTTTTAGAAAAGCTAATATGGCTAATGGATCAGCCTATGTAAAAA
>CAWVWK010000197.1:0-4719 GCA_963933725.1 uncultured Colwellia sp. | reverse complement strand
GGTCTGGAGATGATGGATTTATTCATCAATTAAATAACGCTGGTACAGAACAAAGCACTATTGAGTCTGAACACGCTGCTGTTAACTTACTCTCTGACGCAATGTTTTATTTAGACAGCCTAACGAAAGATGCCAAGCTAGCAACGCCACTAGGTTTAGTGGCTAATAGTTGTGGAGCGCAAGCTTGTCCTGAAGACGTAGAGTCCCCTTATGCTAATCATTCTGTTGAAAACATTGTTGAAAACCTTAATGGTTTTGAGCAATTTTTTTCAGGTGGTACCGGAATCGGTTTTGTTGACTATTTAACTTATGTTGGTGATGAAGATACCGCTGAGCAAATGACTTTAGCCATTACCGCAGCCAAAGAGCAGCTCGCCTTATATGAAGCAAGTTTAGCCCAAACCTTAGTTGATGACGAAGCCCAAGTTGAACAAACACATAAAAATGTTAAAGCGATTACCGATAAACTTAAAACTGATTTCATCCATAGTTTAGCGCTTGAATTACCTAGTACATCTGCCGGAGATAACGATTAATATGAAACTTTTATCCTTTAAACAATCGCTTATTGCTCTAGCTGTATTAGCGCCTTTCTCAATCATTGCTAATGATGAAGTAAATACTGATACAACTGAAAATGAAGTATATGTTGAGCGTTTACAAATTCTCGGTGATAACGACAGCTTACGAAAAGAAGCAGGCTCTGCCACTTATATCGGTGAAGCTGAGTTAGAGAAGTTCAAATTTGACGACATTAATCGCGTACTCTATAGCGTACCAGGGGTTAATATTCGCGAAGAAGACGGTTATGGTCTTCGACCAAACATTGGTTTTCGTGGTACAACTCCTGAGCGTAGTAAAAAAATTACAGTAATGGAAGATGGTGTATTAATTGGCCCAGCACCTTATTCTGCCCCTGCTGCTTATTACTTCCCCATGATGAATAAAATGACTTCATTAGAGGTTTTTAAAGGCCCTGCTGCGACAAAATATGGCCCTAATACGGTTGCTGGTGCGTTAAATATGACAACACGTCAGGTACCTGATGATTTAGAAGGTGGCGTTGATTTCGCGTTAGGCTCTGATGGCTATCAAAAAGCCAAAGGCTATTTTGGCGATAAAATAGATAATTTCAGTTACCTTATCGAAGGCGTAAACATTTCAGCTGACGGCTTTAAAGAGCTTGATGGTGGCGGCGATACCGGTTTTGATAAAAATGATATCATGGCGAAACTTCGTTATGATTTGAACGGTAGCAATTATCAACAACTGTTTGAATTAAAACTTGCCTATTCTGATGAAATTTCAGATGAAACCTACTTAGGCTTAACCGATGTAGACTTTGATAAAGCACCTAATCGTCGATATGCAGCAAGCCAGTTAGATAAAATGGATTGGGAACATAGTCAAGTACAATTGACCCATTTTTGGGGTAATGATACCTTTGATATTACCACCCGCGCTTATCGAAATAATTTTGAACGATCTTGGTTTAAAATCAACGGTTTCAAAAGCTTTGGTGGCAACTCTGCTGACTTACAAGATATTTTAGCAAACCCAGAAGAAAACCTTGATTATTATCTGATTTTAACTGGTCAAATGGACTCTATTCAAGAGCATGAAAAAATTATTTTAGGTGATAATGCCAGAGAATATTACTCGCAAGGCATTCAAACCGAGTTCTACTTAGATCAAACTTTTTGGAATATTAAACACACCTTCAATGGCGGTGTACGTTTTCATCAAGATCAAATTGAGAGAAACCATACCGAAGATACCTTTTGGATGAGATCAGCTGAATTAGCTTCAGACGGTACTGACACTGTTGCTACAACAACGAACCGAGAAAAAACTGACGCGATTAGTGTTTTTATCCAAGATACCATGACACTTAACGACCTAGAAGTAACAATTGGCTTACGCGGTGAATTCATCGACTCTACTTATCAAAATAGAGCACTAGGAAAAGAAACAGATTGGTTGAAGAAGTCATCTCAAATTTATTTACCAAGTTTTAGTGCTTTTTATAGCCTATCTGAGCACGCTGGTATTTTATTCGGCGTTCATGAAGGTTTTATTCCAACAAGCCCGAAAGAAAATCCTGATGTAGAAATAGAAAATTCTATTAACTATGAATTTGGTGGTCGTTATAAAAATGGTAGTGAACAACTTGAGGCTGTTGTCTTCTTTAATGACATTAAAAACTTAAAAGAAAGCTGTTCTTTTTCTCAAGCCTCAAGTTGTAGTGACAATTTAGATGCTGAATATGGCGCAGGTGAAGTTGATGTTTATGGATTAGAGCTAACAGGTAGTACCATTTTTGAAACCGGTTTAAGTTTTGATATACCTGTCTCAATTGTTTATACCTATACAGATTCTGAGTTTAAAACGAGTTTTGATTCAGGTTTTCCGATGTGGGGCGTTATTGAAGCGGGTGACCAATTACCTTATTTAGCCGAAAATCAGTTAAGTTTTAACGTTGGTTTATCTGCAAGTGATTGGGATGTTAGCCTAGTGACTCGCTTTATCGATGAGATGCTAGAGGCATCGGGCGATGGTGAGGTGCTCTCAGGCGAAGTAACTCAAAGCTACTGGATAATGGATTTATCAGCAAGCTATGATTTTGATGATTACGGCATTATTTATATTAAAGTAGACAACCTAATGGATGAGCAAGAAATTATTTCTCGCCGACCATATGGCGCAAGACCAACAAAGCCACAGCAATTCCAAGTTGGTTACCAATATAGTTTTTAGGTAGCAATTGCCCTGAAAGTGAGTCTCGAAATGAAAATTAAAAAGCAGTGGGATTGATATTATATATAGCTCACTGCTTTTTTAAGTGTAGAAGGTTATGGTAATAGTAGACTTTTTAACAACCAATATATTAGCCGTATTTAGCTATTTTGAGGATGCGAATAAGCGCACCTTTTGGTTATATCTCGCCTCTGCACTTTTATTAGCGATTCCCGCCTACTTCATCAACCAAAAAAGCCGAGGTGTTGTGGCTTTTTTTGCTTATGTATTTCCAAAAAGCGTATATAGCGCACACTCTGCTCGGCAAGATTATGCTCTACTGATACTCAATAAACTAGTTAAAGCTGCACTTTTTCCTCTTGTTATTTTTACCATGGCGCCTATTGCATTAGCGATTTCTTCCTCACTTGAATTTGTTTTTGGCCAACGGGAGTTTATTGCCCTTTCGCCATTCTCCATCATGGTTATTTTTACCATTATTCTCTTTTTATTTGATGACTTTACTCGATTCTATTTACACTATCTTCTACATCGAGTTCCTATGCTTTGGGCTTTTCATAAAGTTCACCATTCAGCAACTGTACTAACGCCCTTTACAATTTATCGCTCACATCCTTTGGAAAACTACCTTTATGCTTGCCGTATGGCAATTACACAAGGAGCCGCTGTAGGCATTGGCTATTACCTTTTTGGACCAACGCTGAAAATGATAGACATTCTAGGGGCTAACTTTTTTGTGTTTTTATTTAATTTATTTGGTTCCAATTTACGGCACAGCCATATTTGGCTGAGTTGGGGAGATCGTATAGAAAATTGGTTAATTAGCCCAGCTCAACATCAAGTTCACCATAGTAACAAGGCTAAACATCACCACAGAAATTTTGGCTCTGCTCTGGCCATTTGGGATCGTTTATTTAAAACACATATTCTTGCCTCTCAAGTTGGAAAAATAACTTTTGGACTTAGTGACCCACGTGTCGATCACTCTTCAATTGCCAAAATATATTATCGACCTTTTGTCGATGTTATGAACAGAATAAAGTCTAAAAGACGCTGATTGTTCTCTGTCATACTTTATTCAAACGACAATAATAGTTGCTTGCTCATCGCAGAAGGTAACGCCAACCATTGATTACTCTGTTGGCTTAGAATTAATAATTGATCCGTTAACGGATACAATTCAAAGTGATGAGTTTGAGACATATTTGCTACATTAATATTAACGCTAATAGCTTCTAATCCTTCAATATACACTTCATCTGCTTGCACAAGCCCTGTGCTTGTTTGCCATGCAATAATTAGCTGTTCAATAGCATTTTGATAGCGCTTTTCATTAAAATTAGCTTGTATCTTGTTATGTTTAATTTGCCATGCTGTGCCTGTACGTTCAACCGTTAGTTGATGCTCTCCCTCTAAAATTGACAGCACTACAATTGCACTATGCTCTGGTAATAAAGCTTGAACCGAACTTGTTTCTTGGGAGGGTATTTCCGTTGGAAATAACTTATCATTCATCATATTAATCATGAGGATGATTAATATGACCGAAAAAATAATAACATTGTTCCAAGCCGCTCGAGAAAATTTCATCGCCTACCTTTTAAATTGATAAATAGTGATTATTACTGATTTACTGTCTATTGAATACGCTGACATATCTTGTTTTTGGCATAATGCATAAATATTTATTGTTCAGTTGTTAGATGCGTTACAAAAATGTAGCCATATCCTTTGAGTATGGTATGAAAAATGTGTTTAAGAATTCACAGTATTATTTATCATGATATATAAAACAACTTACCATACAAACAAATAATTATCTTCATATCTTAACAACACACTTGTTTTAAATGATTATAGACTTCCCAGATTTGACTAGACAGTTTGTAGTTCAGAAAAATACGCTTGCTCAAATTTAGCAGGTGAAACACCGCCTGTATGTGAGTGACGCTTTTTAGGATT
>CAWVWK010000196.1:0-4722 GCA_963933725.1 uncultured Colwellia sp. | reverse complement strand
TCTCTAAGTTAACATTCATTTTTATTTAAAGATTAAAATTCATTAAGAGATTGTCTCTTAGCTTTTTTGTCTACTTTGTCTTTTCGACGCTCTTGAATTAACGTTTCTATTGCCCCACCTATATGGCTTTCACCACGTTTTGCAGCAAGCTCTATTTGACGTTCGCGCTCAGCAAAACGATTACGTTGCTTTTCACTAATCTTGTCATAACAGCGATGACAACTAACGCCTTTAACGTAATATTCACTTTCCTTTTCAACTTCCGTTAAAGGGAATCTACAGGCGAAGCATTGGTCATATTGCCCTTGTTCAAGCGAGTGACCAACAGCAACACGGCCATCGAAAACAAAACACTCACCTTCCCATAAGGTTTCTTCTTGAGGAACCTCTTCAAGGTATTTTAAAATACCACCCTCTAAATGATAAACATCTTCAAAGCCCTGTTCTTTCAAATAAGCAGTAGACTTTTCACAGCGAATGCCGCCGGTACAAAACATGGCAACTTTCTTATGCTTATCTTTATCTAAATTTTCTTTCACGTATTGAGGGAATTCACGGAAAGTTTCTGTATCAGGATTTAAAGCGTTTTTAAAGGTACCAATTTCTACTTCGTAATCGTTACGGGTATCAACGACTAGTACTTCTGGATCAGAAATTAATGCATTCCAATCTTTTGGCTTAACATAAGTACCAACAACTTTGTTAGGATCTATTCCTTCAACGCCCATAGTGACAATTTCTTTCTTCAATTTCACTTTAGTTCGGTGAAAAGGGTTTTCATCACTAAAAGACTCTTTATGAGAAATAGCATCTAAACCAGGTTGTTTGTCTAAGAAAGCAAGCACTTCATCGATAGCAACTTGCGTACCGGCAATGGTTCCGTTTATGCCTTCACCAGCAAGCAGTAAAGTACCACGTACATCTAAACTAGCCATTTTATTTAAAAGAGGATCGCGTAATTGTGTGAATTGTTCTAAACGAACAAATTTATACAGGGCGCAAATAGTAATTGCACCTGTTTTAGAAACAGTAGACATGTAAACTCCATTGAACGAACTGAACCGTAAATTCAGTGCTGTAGATGTTAATGCCAACCTCACTTATTTAATGAAACTGGCGAAAGTATTTAGGCCCTAAAATAACGGCCAAAATTTAAAGTCGCTAATTTTAACGGAACAAATGAGAATAGTCACTGCTTTTTGTATAGAGTTTAAACGTCTACTTGTTAATAACCAATATTGGCGTACACTAAAGTATAGATTAAGCTCTTGATGTCATGATGACTTATCAATATTTTTTAAGTGATGATATAAAATGAATAGAAAAGTAATGTTTTATAGTTTGTTCGTAATGTTAGCAGGTTGCAATAGTGAGAAAAGCAATATTGCCTTGGGGACATTAGAAAGAGATAGGATATCTCATACAGCAACGGTCAATGAAGTGATTATTAGTTTGCCTGTTAAGCAAGGAAGTAAGGTGTTAAAAGGTACTGTTCTCGTAGAATTTGATTCCACCTTGCAATCAGCACTGGTAAAAGAAGCAAAAGCAGAAGTACAGCAAGCCAAAGCAAACTTAGATAAAGCCAAAAATGGTGCGCGTGATGAAGAGCTCTCAGCAGCAAAAGCTGAAGTTGAAGGAGCTAAAGCAAGGGTAATAAAAAGTGATGCAAACTATAAAAGATCTCAAAAATTGGCTAAAGAAAACTTGATAAGTCAAGCGATGATGGATAACGCTACTGCCTCGAGAGATGAAAATATAGCGCAGTTAAATCGTGTAAGTGAACATTTATCAGAATTAGTTAATGGTACTCGCATTGAAGATTTATTAATAGCTGAAGCTATTTTAGAGACAAAAATAGCCTTACTTGCTACTCAGCAAAAGAAATTAGATGACTTAACAATTACCGCTAAACGAACCGGTATTCTAGATAGCTTACCTTGGAACTTGGGAGAAAGAGTTACCGCAGGAAGCCCTGTTGCGATTGTTCTTGCAGGTGAAGCACCTTATGCGCGTGTTTATATTCCACAACCTTACAGGGTGCATGTTAAGGCTGGCGAGACTTTACCTGTACTTGTCGATGGTTTAACTGAGCCAATACAAGGCAGAGTTCGTTGGGTTTCTTTAGAGCCTGCTTTTACACCTTATTATGCATTGAACCAGTCAGAACGCTCTAACTTAATGTATCTTGCTGAAGTATTATTACCTCAAAATATGTCTCAATTACCGAGTGGTATTCCTGCTCAAGTAGTCCTTCCTACTTTACCGGTTCATTAAGGCGGTTAGATGAGTGACCTTGCTATAGAGTCGATTGACTTAACCCGAAAATTTGGCGATTTAACCGCTGTTGCAAAACTTAACTTGCAAGTAGAAAAGCAAAAAATTTATGGCTTCTTAGGCCCAAATGGCTCTGGTAAAACAACTGCCATTCGCTTATTTACAGGGCTATTACGACCCAGCTCAGGAAGGGTTAATGTACTCGGCTATACGCTACCTAAAGATGCTGAAAAGTTGAGAAAAAAGATAGGCTACATGACACAAAAGTTTTCTTTGTATGACGATTTAACCATACAAGAGAATATGAAATTTATCGCTCGGATTTATGGTTTAACGCCTAAAGAGCAAAAAACTCGATTAGATCAGTTAAAGAGTACCTATCAACTTGAGCAGTTAAGTCATCAATTAGCGGGAAGCCTAAGTGGTGGGCAAAAGCAGAGGTTAGCACTGGCCTGCGCTGTTATGCATCAACCTAAATTACTTTTTTTAGACGAGCCAACTTCAGCCGTTGATCCCGAAAATAGAAGAGATTTTTGGGAGCAACTTTTTGATTTATGTGATCAAGGCATCACTATTCTTGTCTCAACACATTATATGGATGAAGCAGAACGTTGTCATAAGTTAGCCATATTAGAGAACGGTGTTAAACGCGCCGATGATACCCCACAAAATTTAATGGCTAATATGCCTGTCAATGTCGTTGAAATGGCTGCTGCTAATATCAGACAGCTTAAAGCGCAACTACTTGAGTACCCTCAAGTTATATCAGCCTCCCAATTAGGTTCATATCTAAGAGTTTCCGTTGACAAGTCTATTGTTGATCCGATTGGTTTTTTAAAAGACGCTAACCCGTTGACAGATTCCACACATATGGCGTTAGTACGAGCAAGTTTAGAAGATGTATTTGTACTGTCGACTGGAAAGCAACAATGTAAAGTAGAAAGAGTTAACCTTTAAATGAGTGTTCTATTAAGAGTTCAAGCAATTATCGCTAAAGAATTAATTCAATTAAAACGGGATAAAATGACTTTTGGTATGGTCATCATGATTCCTCTGGTGCAATTAATCTTATTTGCTTTTGCGATTAATACCAATATTAGACATATTGAAGTAGGCGTTCTAGATAGCAGTCAAACGGCATTGAGTCGGGTGTTACAACAAACCATTTCAGCCACAAGCATCGTTAAATTTACTCAGCATTACACTTCAAATAAACAAGCACAAGAAGCGATTGATAAAGGAGAGGTAAGCGCTGTTCTTATAATCCCTAAAGATGTCAGTCAAAGGCTTGTTAGGCATTCTACTGTTGGTTTGGGGTTGCCAGCGGCAACAGATCAAGAAACCAGTCGTCCGGTAGCGCATTGGATTGTTGATGGCTCAGATATTGCGATTGCAAGTAGCATCAAAAGTTTACGTAATATGCCGTTATCGGAACTATTAGATAAGTCAGCTAATCGAAAGGTACCAACTTTTGAAGTAACCTTGTTATATAACCCCGAACAACGCAGTGTTGTAAATACTGTACCTGGTTTAGTCGGCGTTATATTAACCATGACCATGGTTATGTTTACGTCGGCAGCAATTGTTCGCGAGAGTGAGCGGGGCAACATGGAACTTTTAATCACAACACCACTGGCTTCGATGGAATTAATGATTGGCAAAATAGTCCCTTATATTTTTATTGGTTCAATTCAAGTTGCGATTATTTTAGGCTTAGGGGTGTTTGTTTTTAATGTGCCCTTCAATGGGAGTTTATGGCAATTAATATTGGCAACATTTTTGTTTATATGTGCGAGTTTAGTCTTAGGTTTAATTATCTCAACTATTGCTAAAAGTCAGTTACAATCTATGCAAATGACAGTGTTTGTTTTATTGCCTTCCATATTACTTTCAGGTTTTATGTTTCCTTATCAAGGAATGCCGGAAGGGGCCCAATACATTGCTGAGGCTTTACCTGCGACACACTTTATTCGCCTTATTCGCGGGGTTGTTCTTCGAGATGTAGAAGCACTTGAAATGGCAGATGATATGCTATGGCTTATCAGCTTTACTTTGATAGGTTTGTTAGTTGCTGCTTTAAGGTTTAAGAAGTCACTTGATTAAAAGGCGTTGAGTAGTGACGCGTTATAGAACAGTAATCATTAATCCATAATAGTTTTCATCACATGCTAAAGTTAGCATTTAAGCAGGGTTTATAAGTACTATAAGCTAGCCTTCTACAGATAATAAGTTTCATGAATAGTGCTTATTTCATCAAATGATTCGTAGTCATATAAATTTCAGGTAAAATATCGGTAAAATTGTCCTATTATTACAGGGCTGGTTAATCTCTATGGTTAACCCCCCCATCTATTCGTTAATGTCATTAGCAATTACTATGCTAAAAGAGAGTATTAAATGAGTCTTTATTCAGAATATATCAAAGAAATTCAAAATCGTAAGGAAGAG
>CAWVWK010000195.1:0-4736 GCA_963933725.1 uncultured Colwellia sp. | reverse complement strand
CGAAACAGCACTTAAGAAACCAAATCGAAAATCATCAAAATCAAAACGATTACCCAAGGTAATATTTAAACCCGTATTAGGATCAATGCTGGTTTTTTCTGGGTCGTAATCACGATTCATTTCTGCGCCTATAGCGCGATTTTCTGCTTGTGATAAGTCATTCAGTGGTGTGTAGGTTTTCCATAAATTACGCAATGACTCGGGTGCTTGGCGCGTTCCATCATCAATACCGTACCAGTCATCGTCTCCACCATTGTAGGCTAAACCATCATCAAAATTGTTGGTGTTACCACCAACCTTGCCTTGTACATTAAAGACAAAGTCAGATGGAATGGTTTTTAAACGCACATCAACATTACCACCAGCGAAGTGAGCTGGCATAGATGCCGAGTAAGACTTTTGCACAGACAATGATTCAATAATTGAAGATGGAAATAAATCAAGTGGGATAACTGTTCTCGTTGGATCAGGGCTTGGTACAGAAGCACCATTAAGTTGCGTACTTGAAAAACGCTCCCCTAAACCACGGACATAAATATATTTTCCGTCAACAAGTGTTATACCTGTTACGCGACGAAGCGCTGCTGCCGCATCTGAATCACCGGTACGAGAGATTTGTTCACTCCCTAAAATATCAGCAATAAACGCCTGGTTTTTACGCTCTTGTAATACAGCGCTTGCTGTTCCCTTTAAGCGACTTGCTTTAACCACTACTTCTTCAATGGCTTCGCTTTCATCGTCTTGTGCTGCCACCTGCCCTGGTGTTGCCATAACGGCCATAGCCAAAGAAGATAATGCGAAAGATTTAAACTTAGTATTCATTACTAACCTCATGCAATAGATATCAGAATATGCTGTAGCTTCTTATTTTTATTGCGATAACTGTTCTTTAAACAGTTATCGCTAATAACATAACTACAGCATTTTGATTTGCTTATACCCGCTTCCTTTAGTCTTCTAGACCAACAGTCCAGTCAGCAGTCCAATCGTTATCTTGAGAAACTGCACCAACATGGTCAGCATTATCAAAAAACGTATCACCTGAGAAATCTTTAGAAGGTGTTGTATCAATGGTGAAAACCCCATTTAATACGGCATCCATGTCAGTAGCTGTAGCGTTATCCACATTGTCATTTAATACCCAGTTTTCGGCATCAAGTAATACTGAACCATCTGTAGCTTTGGAGTCTTTGAAGTTTTCAGAACAAGCGAATACTGAATTAGAAATCACTGTTTCACCAGCGACGGCTTGATTAACCGTTACAGATGAGGTGTCACCACCTTCAATTTCAAAACACTCGCCAGCAGCATTCGTTACTACAAAGTTATGTAACTGCGCTTTTGTTCCTTCACGTAAATATATCCCTTCAGAATCTTTATCTGCTGTATCGAAAGCATTACCAATAATGGTCATATTAGCGATAGTTGGATTTGATTGTGGTGTTTTAGATGGGTTTGAACCATCGTTATCCGCTTCAATAGCACGGTTAGCAGCGCCGTCATTAGCATCATGCTTAACTAATACATATTGCATATTACCGCGATAGCCGTTATCCCAATCGACACTGTCATCTTGGTTTCCAGTTAACACAACATATTTAAGGTTTACAGTGCCACCAAAGAATTCAACACCGTCATCTGCATTTTCATGAACCTGTAGATATTCAACCTTAGTACCTGAGCCTACACCACCAAAAGTAACACCATTTAATTCATTGTCTGGTGCAATTTCATAACCGGCATGCTTCACCACTACATAGCGTAAGGTACCAGAGCTATCGGTGTCATCTGTTCCGCCAAATACAGCACCTTCCTCTACGCCTTCTACTTGAAGTGCACAGTCTGAGCCATCTGTAGGACATTTGTTAGATTGAGCGTTACCTAAAATAACAATACCACCCCATTGACCAGCACCCGTTGCTTCACCGGCAATATCTTCACTAGAGGTAAATGTTACTGGAGCACTTTGACTACCGTTAGCTTCAATCTTGGAATCACGACTCACAACCAAGTAGTCGCCACCTGAGCGACCAAAGATAGTCGCGCCAGCTTCAATCGTAAGCGTTGCACTGTTAGCTTTATCTTCACCAACAAAAACCGGGCCATTCAATGCATATAAGTTGTTTGCTGTTAACGTTAAATTACTGGTGATCGTTCCACTAATTTGACACGTAGTCGTTACACCATCAGCTGAAGAGATTGCCGACGTTCCAGTAGGACAACCTTCTGTTTCAGCAGCCGCTGTTACCACACCGCCTCCGTAGCCAAATGCCCAACCTTGACGCCAATCATTGCTACCATCTAATGCTCCTACATAGTCAACGCTGTCAAAGAAAGCATCTTGTGTAGATGAAACATCCTGTCCTGCACCTGCAGCAATTAAAGGAGAGTTAGTATCTGGAACACCATCTGTGCCAATTAGAATAGAGTTACTGATTGAGTTTGAGCTTTCACCAGAAAACCATGCTTCTAAATCAAGTAAAACTGAGCCATCGTCCGCTTTGGCATTCTTGAAGTTTTCAGCGTTATTACAAGCCATCACAACATTTTGCATAACAATTTTATCGCTATTGGCGTTATCAACTGTAACAGAGGAAGTTGCGCCACCTTCAAACTCTAAACACTCACCCATTTCACTTGGACCAGTAATAACTGTGTTGAATATTTTCGCTGCTGTTCCTTCTCTTAAATAAATGCCTTCAGAGTCCTTATCTGCAGTATCGAAATTATTACCCACAATAGTCATATTTGAGATAGTAGGGTTAGATTGCGGCTGTTTATCAGGAGAAGAACCGTCGTTATCTGCTTCAATTGCACGATTTGCCTCACCTGCATTTTTCGCATGTTCGATATAAACATGCTGTAACATACCTTTAAAGCCGTTATCCCAATCTACACTGTCGTCGCGGTTGCCCGTTAAAACGAGATGCTTAGCATTTACTGCTCCACCAAAGAACTCTACACCGTCATCAGCATTAGCGTGCACTTGGATGTAATCAACCGTTGTACCTGAACCAACACCACCGAAAGTGATACCATTTAACTCATTGTCAGGAGCAATTTCATAACCTGCATATTTTACAACAACATATTTTAGAACACCTGAATCATCTTCCCAGTCGCTACCACCAAAGACTGCACCTTCTTCTACACCTTCAACTTGCAGTGCACAGTCACTTCCATCAGAAGGACATTTGTTGGATGGCGCGTTACCTAAAATAACCACACCGCCCCACTGACCAGCCGTTGTATCTTCGCCTTTAACATCCTGCAATGAAGTCATGATAATTGGCTGGCTCATAGTGCCCTCTGCCATAATTTTTGCATCGCGATGAACTACTAGATAATCGTTACCTGACTGACCAAAAAGCACCGTGCCTGGCTCAATTGATAAGGTTATGTTATTTGCTACATCTCTTACTTGCCCTGTTTGCGCAGAAACACCGCCGACTTCTAATGCACCACTAATAGCATACATAACAGGCGTGCCATCAGCGCTAGCGACTAACGTTGTGTCTTGTTCAATGTTGCTATCAAGAACTTGTACTTGAACATCAAAACCTAACTGGGTTGATACTTCTGTGCTTAATGCTGTATTGGCTTTGCCTGGCAATACAACATCAGGCACGATACCAGGGCTTGCCGGGTTTTCATTATTGATAATGGTATCACCCACAGAATTATCGACATTAGACTCAAGATTAATATCGCCACCACAAGCACCAAGACCTAAAGATAAAACCGTAACTATTGCTGCATTTGTTGCATTTCGTTTAAATAATTTATTCAGTTTCATGTTTTCTCTCTCCGAGAAGTTTATTGTTGTAAAGGTAAATTAAATTGCACAAAATACTACAAGAGAAAAATGACAGAAATGTTTAAGATTCATGACCTTTTGTTGACGAAAATATGTCAGTTTGATGACAAAACACCACGACTTTTCAATTAATCTAGCGTTAACTTAAAATTAATTTCGTCTTTTTATAGTCGCTTTCGTCTTAGAAATATAAATAGAAATAACTAGGGGCTTTTGACCTTTCAGTTTACAGCTCTGTTGCGCTTGAAAAAGAGGTTAATCGAGGCACTTTATGAAATGTTGGGTTGTTGCAAATGCACTTTTAAGCAACAAAGAGTAACGCTTTTATAAGGAAAACCGAAGGGCTATAGGCTAAAATGAAAGATCAACAGACCCTAGTATAAGGGTTACTTTAATGAATGTTGAACAGGTTTGGTTCGCGTATCAAAATCATTTGAAAGCATTTTTACATAAAAAGGCTTAAATTATGCTTATCCCATATTGGTATTGGTATTGGTATTGTCCACGTTGGTCTTTTGTATAAATTTGTTTTGCAAACAAGTACTTGTTACATTATGGTTTTGCATAAACTAAAACTGTCCAAGGAAGCGACTTGAAAAAAAGTTTTATAGGTATATTAACTGTACTGGCGTTTATTGGTAGTTTATTACTTGCCAGTTATTTCAGCGACCATAACATTAGTTTACATTCTCAATTTAATAAAGCTATCCATTGGGTTGAGTCACTATTTAATGAAAAATCAGATTTAAATAGGCCTCTAGCCAAACCCAAACAGGCTATTGCCAAACCCAAACCTATTAAACAATACCAGCATATCGAAGTAGATAATGTCAGAGTCTGTAAGGATACTTCTTTAGGTGAAGTGAAGTATAAGAAGGTTGGTGAAGTTTATACTTGGGTTGATGAAAAAGGCATAACA
>CAWVWK010000194.1:0-4738 GCA_963933725.1 uncultured Colwellia sp. | reverse complement strand
TTTATTTGCTTTTTTATGCACCATTGACAAATTGAAAGGGTAAGTTAGCTCAGATGGTTTAATCATTCGCATCTGCCCTTTATTGAGGGCGTTTTGAATATTACTCTTAGGCAAATATCCAATATACTTTCCATATAGTATCATGGGCTTACGTGTATCAAATTGATAGGCTTTTACCACAAGATTCAATTTGCTTAACGCTTCTCTTGCATTAATATCAACGTCTATTCCCGGGAGAATAGCGAGGGCTTGATGAAATGCATGTGCTAAAATTTGATGATCGAGTATCGCAAAGAAAGGGTACGTTTTCGCACAACACAAATAACTAAGCTCACTTAGAAGCGTTTGATAATGTAAATCTTGCACAGGTTTTTTATGAGAAAACAAACCAATATGTGCTTTATCTTTAAGGGGTAGTTTATCAATGTTAGCTATAAAGTCGCAGTCTATCACTAAATGAAGGTTAGGAGCCTGTTCGTTAATATGTTGAACCACCTTAGCCATTTTTTTGTTTTGCTTCATCTAGCGGGTCAGAGCACAATACAACAATTTCGCCACTCAACTCCTTACTTAACGTACCAATAAACAGAGAAATCAGTTAGGGAATCAAACAGTTTGAGGGCAGCATGATAAAGCTCTTGACCGTTTTTAAGAGCAAAACCACCACTTTAATATACATAATAGCCATAACTCATACTCAGTGACATATTTAGGAATAAGAGAAATATGACTCATTGTTTGGTCTAATTCAAACTAAGGTTGATTGTTTTCAACCTTAGTTAAAAGTAATATTCAATAGCTTTGAGGCGATTTAAGTTATTTGGGTAAAAGCGATCAATGGGATATTTTGTTAAGAAAACAATAAATACTTCAATTATTAGTATCTTAAGAAAACCAAATTAAAGAATACATAACACATCATATACAACAAAAGATAAAGGCTAAGTATGCATCAATTAAATGACCCACAATTATTAAAGAACTTCTCCTATATTAATGGTAGTTGGCATAGTAGTGAAGAGCAAATCAATGTATTAAACCCTGCAACGGGTGAAGTGGTTGTTAATATTAGTAATGCAGGCACGACAGAAACAGAGCTCGCTGTAGTATCTGCTAAAGCCGCTTTCATTTCATGGTCTAATAAATCGGCTAATGAGCGATCAGTATTATTACGAAATTGGTTTAACCTAATGATGGAACATCAAGAAGATTTAGCAAGAATTTTAACATTAGAGCAGGGCAAGCCGCTTGCAGAAGCAAAAGGTGAAATTGGTTACGGCGCTGCTTTTATTGAATGGTTTGCAGAAGAAGGAAAACGTGTTTACGGTGATACCATACCAGCTCCATCAGTTGATAAGCGTATTGTCGTTATCAAACAACCTATTGGCGTAGTTGCAGCGATTACACCTTGGAATTTTCCTAGTGCAATGATTGCAAGAAAAGCCGCGGCCGCTTTAGCAGCAGGGTGTACCTTTGTCGTAAGACCCGCAACACAAACGCCTTTGTCTGCCCTTGCCATGGCTGAGCTTGCTGAAAGAGCAGGCATCCCAGCAGGTGTTTTTAATGTTGTTGTGGGTAACGATGCTCGCGGCATGGGTAAAGTTCTAACAGAGCATGAAGACATTGCCAAATTTACTTTTACGGGTTCAACCGAAGTAGGTAAAAAATTAATAGCACAGTGTGCTACTACCGTGAAGAAAGTTTCAATGGAACTTGGTGGCAATGCGCCCTTTATTGTTTTTAATGATGCAGATATCGAAGCAGCCGTAGCAGGTGCAATAGTGTCAAAATATAGAAATGCAGGGCAAACTTGTGTTTGTACTAACCGTATCTTAGTGCAAGAAGGCGTGCTTGAAGAATTTACAAAGCAATTTACGAAAGCGGTTGAAGCACTTTCAATTGGTAATGGTTTAGAAGACGGCGTTGATATAGGTCCTATGATTACAGAACAAGCTGCTTTAGATGTTAAACAACTCATTAATGAATCAATCGCTCAAGGTGCAAAAATGGTCATGGGTGGTCAACAAGGTCAAGAAATTGCTCAAGGTTTAACTGACAGCTTTTTAATGCCAACGGTACTAACCAATGTAACTAACGATATGGCCGTTGCTAAAAATGAAATTTTTGGCCCTGTAACACCGATTATAAGTTTCAAAGAAGAGGAGGAAGCCATTGCGTTAGCTAATGATACAGAGTTTGGTTTAGCCGCTTATTTCTATTCTCGTGATATTGGACGAATTTGGCGTGTAGCAGAAAGACTAGAATACGGTATGGTAGGCATAAATGAAGGCATCATCTCTAATGCGGCAGCACCGTTTGGCGGCATGAAACAATCAGGAAATGGTCGTGAAGGCTCTAAGTATGGCTTAGATGACTATCTAGAAATTAAGTATTTATGTATGGGGGGCTTATCTAAAGACTTTATTAGCTCATAAAGTAAATAAAAAGAAACAAAGCCAGTTAATTTGTAAATAGCTACAAAATTAACTGACTTTTTTGTTATAAAAAGATATAACGGTTGAAATAAATTAATAAAAAGAATGTTTAGTAAAATTTAAAGGAAGTTGAATGACAATCATTGAAACAGTATCTTATGATACTAACTCTGTCGGTATTATCGGTTGTGGTTGGTTAGGAACTCAACTTGCTAAAAGCCTTATCAAACAAGGTGTAGATGTCTTCGTAACGACAAGAAAAGAAGAAAGCCAACAACAAATTATGGCACAAGGCATTAACTGTAAACTCCTTAATCTAAATTTTGAGGCCACTGACTTTGATGAAGAGACTGAAACGGGAAAAATATACAAAGAAGCTATAAAATCTATAGCTTTAAACAAGGTTTTTACACAAGAAAAACTGGTTATTTGTATTACACCTCAGTTTAAAAAAGGCAAAAAAAATTACCCCACAAATATAAAAGCTATTTTACTGGCTGCGAAAGACAAGCTCATTAATGGGAGTCTAAAGCAGGTTATTTTAATAAGTTCTACTGGCGTTTATAAAAATTTGTCAGGCACTGTTTCAGAAGAGGCCCTACTTGACTTAACCGATGATAAAGTTAAAGCTTTGGTATTAGCAGAAGATTATGTAAAGCAATTTTGTCCTCATTATGCTGTGATACGTTTTGGTGGATTAGTTGGCCGCAACAGACATCCTGGGAGGTTTTTAGCCGGTAAAAAAGATTTAGTTAACGCCGATGAAAATATTAACTTAATTCATCAAGATGACGCGGTTGCTATTATAGAGTCGATTTTATTTAAAACAGAGGTATCTGGGGTATTCAATGGCGTTAGTAATACAAAATCGACACGGGAGGTTTTCTATCAAAATGCTGCTAAATCAATAGGTCTTATCGCTCCTACCTTTTTACAACAAAACTCTATTTCCTCAAAAAACTTGGCGAATAAATCTATTTCAAATGAAAAAGTTAAAACTGAATTAAGTTATCAATTTATTTATCCTGACTTAGCAAAGTCGTTCGATATTTACTAAACTAGGTAAACTACCTTTCTATTTAACGTCTATAAAAATGGTCAAGAATAAGCCAAAAGCTGAGTCACAAGTAGATTCACTTATGCTTTGTTAATTAACTTAATCAAGTGTTTATTAGATAAATAAGCTTCATCAACATGTTGTAAATTATTGTATTTAATCATAGAGATAATATCATCGATATAAGCTTGTCCTTGCTCTGAATATTTGTCTAGGGTAGAAGCGAGTTCGATGCCCGACAATGTTCTTTTCTCTTTTCGAATATTCGCGCGTAAATTGCGTAATTTTTGATATGCTTTATGGGTATTGATATTTAATAAATACCCTTCAACAGAGTCTAGTGGGCTTTCAAAACGTGCTAAACCATAATTCCCTAACTCTTTCCTTTGGTGCTTAGGGATCATGCCATTACCACTAAAATCCCATTGACCAAAAAAAGCATTTCCTTCTGATGTGAAACGGGATGTACCCCATCCACTTTCTTTAGCTGCTTGTGCCAAAACAAGAGAAGGGGGTAATATGTCAACAACCTCAATAAGTTTTTGGCGTTTATCCTCAGTTACAGCATCATTTAAAGTGTTAATTATTTTGTATTTTTTAGCAATTAAATGTAACTTTTCATTATCAAGAGTTAACGTTTTAACAGCTTGTCTTTCTTTAAGGATATTTTCATTAGCGATGAGGACAAGCGGGGCCATAACCCTAAAAAAAACTTGTTTTTTCAACTTCACAGGAATATGAGAAGAAGAGGTTTTCCAACCTTCACTTACCTTATCAAAAGTAATTCGAGGAATTTCACGATCTCCTTCTGCCCAAGCTTCAGAAGTGTAACCCAGTTTTTTAAACAAATTAACAAGATCGCTTAGTTCAGACATTTCGATCACTTCAACATCCTGTTGTATATCTTTTTCAACTTTAGTCTTTGATATGACTTCATTCATATTAATTGACAAAGCAGAAACAAATAAGAGAACGGGTAAAGCGTACTTAGATTTTGTCATGTTTAGCCTATAAAGTTGATTGACGTCTCAGTGGGTACGAGAGAAATTCGATTAGTTAAATCTAGTTGAATATAGAGGTAATAAGGGAAAAAAGCAATTTTCAATGTATAGTTGTCTGAATTTTAAGGTTTAATTATATTTTGGTTGCATAGTATTTTGTGTATTTTTTTGCGTAGTTTTTCGAGTCTCTAATGGTGTTTTTTCGCGACTTCAAATAAAGTCTACAGAAATCATTTATAGCCTTT
>CAWVWK010000193.1:0-4741 GCA_963933725.1 uncultured Colwellia sp. | reverse complement strand
AAACATAACATAGTTTAACACCGTTTAACTAGTCGCGGTTTTTAATTCTAGTTGTAGAAGTGATTAGGTGATTACGGGCTCTCTTCGTTGCATTAAATCATTAGTAATTTTTTTATTTTGTGCTGATGTTAAAGGATAAAACAGCATAAGCGCAGCAGCGGCAAAAGCGAAAACAGCAGGGATCCAACTCATTAGTAATTGCATTGCAGGTAAGGAAGCTTCAATGGTTGTCTTATCCATACCGTCATAGCCGTAACTAGCCAGTACAACTAATACGAGGGCACCAGCGAAACCACCACCGGTTTTATGAACAAAAGTACCAGCGGAGTAGATCAACCCCGTTGCACGACGACCATTTTTCCATTCAGAGTAATCAGCCGAGTCACCTAACATACTAAAAAATAGTGTCGGCATCATAGCTGCAAAAAATTCCGCACTACAACCTAAAATGAAAATGGCTTGAATATTTCCTTTAGGTACCCAGAAGAAGCAGGCCGTAAGTACACCACTTGAAATAAGGGAGATGATGAATACGTTACGTTTGCCAAACCTTTTAGATAAATAACCTGTTACTAATGCCCCTAAAATGGAAACAATTAATAAGGCGATAAAGTATTTTCCTGCTAATAGTTCATCGCCAACATGATACTTGAAGTAATAAGCGATTGTTCCATATTTAATGCCATTAAACATCATGGTTAAAAAGCCCAATCCCAATAAAATAAACCAAGGTTTATTGGTTAGTAAGTCAACCATATCTCTTTGAGTACCGCTCATTTTATCACTTGTACTATCAGGGCTGTTTTTTATCAGTCTTTTAATAATGACCCACATAGCGCCCATGATAATGACAAAAAAGATACCACTGTAAAGGTTGCGGTAATAAAAAAACAAGGTCATTGCAAGCAAAGGCAAAATAATAAAGGGTAGGTTTTTACTTAAATCAATTAACTCCGATTTCAAGCTAACAGCGTTATTGATTGCTGGTTTAATTCTCTCTTTTGTCGAAGCAAAAGTAGACAGCATTAAAATAATTAAAATACCGGCAAATAAGTACATGGTATATTGATAACCCTTTGCATCATTACCGTCACCAAAATATGCGACTAAATCAGGTAAAAAGCCCATCACCAATAAGCCACCGGCAAAAGCGCCTGCAAAACGAAAGCCCGACAAACTAGTGCGCTCTGTATCACTTGGTGTCATAACGCCCATAAGCGCTGAATATGGAACATTATTAAGCGTATAAGCAAGGGTTAAACCTATATAGGTAACATAGGCATAAATGAGTTTTGAAGTATAACTGAGATCAGGTGTCGTAAAGCATAACACCATAAAGAGTGCTAAAAATGGAGTTGACCATAAAATCCAAGGACGAAATTTTCCCCATCGGGTGTTCGTTCTATCGGCGACCATCCCCATAATGATGTCTGTGACACCGTCAGATAAACGAACCACTAAAAACAGCATCGCGGCAGCTGTAGCAGTTAAACCAAAAGTATCGGTATAAAAAACAGCTAAGTAAGCTAAAGCACCGCGCCAAACTAAATTGGCTGCAGCATCGCCCATGGCGTAACCAACTTTTTCGTAAAAAGGTAATTTCATTAAGTCTTTCCAACTGTTTTTATTCTAGTTATATGGATTTAGTTATGTGGTTTAAATTTCTACTATTTATACTCAGATAAGCATAGCTATCTATTCGCTATTAATGCCTTATAAGCATGTCCGCTCGATTTAACGGTTCTAACTTGTGTATCATAATCAACATGAACAATACCAAAGCGTTTTAAGTAACCTTCAGCCCATTCAAAGTTGTCCATCAAGCTCCAAGCAAAATACCCCTTAATAGCTACACCTTGCTCAATAGCATCATTAACAGCATTTAGATGACTTTGATAATAATCAACTCTGTCTTGATCATCTACCTTACCACCAACCATTTTGTCGGCCATAGCTGCGCCATTTTCAGTGATATATATCGGTGGTAGTTTATATGTTTTATTTAAAGAAACTAATAGTTTTGTAAAGGCTGCAGGGTATATTTCCCAGCCAATATCTGTGCGAGGCTCTGGTGGATCAATTTGTAAATACACTTCCTCTTCATCAGCTTTATAGACTGCACGGGTGTAATAGTTTACGCCTAAAAAATCAACCGCGTGAGATATTATTTCCATATCGCCATCTAAAATTTCGGGGTGATTTTCTTTCGGTAGCTCAGCTAATATTTCAGGGTATTGTGCATCAAATAGTGGTTTGATATACCATTGATTGAAATAGTCGTCTGCAAAGCTTGTCGCTTTAATATCTTCTAGTGAATCAGTTTCAGGGTAGCACGGGGTAAAATTAAGTACGATGCCGTTTTTACTCTCAGGGCTATTTTTTTGTAAAACTTCCATCGCTAAACCATGTGCGAGTAATAAGTGATGAGCGGCCTTTTTACCAAATTCCTTACCGACAATACCCGGCGCATGAATGCCGATTTCATAACCTAAAAAGGCACTACAAAAAGGTTCATTTAAGGTCGCATAAGAATAAACTCTATCACCAAAGGCTTTAGAAATTAAATCAGCATACTGTTGGAATTTATAAGCGGTATCGCGATTCAACCAGCCACCTTTATTTTCTAGGTGTTGCGGTAAATCCCAATGGTAAAGGGTTACAAAGGCCTTAATATTTTTTGATTTTAAGGAATCTAAAATAGCTAAGTAGTAATCAACACCTTCTGGGTTAAGCTCGCCAGATTCTTTAATTACACGTGGCCAAGAAATAGATAAACGATAAGCGTCTACACCTAAAGATTCGATTAACTCTACATCTTGTTGCCAAAGGTTAAAATGATCACAAGCAATTAAGCCATTTGAAGCGTCAACTACCTTACCTTCTGTGTCGCAAAAAGTGTCCCAAATACAAGGAAGACGATTAGCTGCACCACCTTCTATTTGGAATGAAGCAGTTGCCACGCCGTAAGTAAAGTCAGCTGAAAGCATCACTGAATTTTCTGGAAGAGAAAGTTTGTCCGTCATTCTAGTTTACCTATTTCTTTAAGTTTTTATCAAAAAACTTTGCTTTTAATTTTTATTTGTCATTGATGTGCTCAATAAAGTTGTTGATTAAAAGTTTTAGATAGTTTTTAATTAACTCATGTAAGCGCTTACATTTAGATTAATTGTTTATAAGACTTAGGTCAATCATTTTCATTCTTAATTTATTTGGGATTGATTAAATTAAGAATTTTATAAGTGTTTTCAAAACGAAATAGACTATGTTGTAAAAATAATCTATTCAGATATAACAAATAACAAAGATAATATAGAAACTTAAAGGACACTTATGGGTATGCAGTTTAGTTCTACATCGCACAATCAAGCAAGTAATACGTCAGAAAATAACAATTATGGCTTCGCGTTAACCTCCTTAACATCACTCTTTTTTATGTGGGGCTTTATCACTTGTTTAAATGACATCTTAATTCCTCATTTAAAAGGGGTTTTTGACTTAACCTATAGTCAAGCCATGTTAGTTCAGTTTTGTTTCTTTGGAGCGTACTTTATCGTTTCATTGCCAGCGGGGACAATTGTTAAAAAACTAGGTTACCAGAAAGGAATTGTTTTAGGATTAGTTATTGCAGCCATCGGATGCTTAGGTTTTTACCCTGCAGCCTCTATGCATAGTTATCCTGTATTTTTATTTGCATTGTTTATTTTAGCGAGTGGTATTACGTTATTACAAGTATCGGCCAATCCTTATGTGAGTATGTTAGGTGATGCTAGAACAGCCTCTTCTCGCTTAACTATGACGCAAGCTTTTAATTCACTTGGCACAACAGTAGCTCCATTTTTTGGAGCCTTACTTATTTTAGACCAAGCAGCAGGGGCATTATCAGCTGAAGCTTCTGCCGAAGCGGTTCAAATGCCTTATGTATTATTAGCTGCCATGTTACTTATTCTTGCCGCTATATTTTCTTGGTTGAAATTACCTGACTTAGCAAGGGCGTTTGATGCCAAAGAAGCTGAGGTTATAACTGGAAGCGCCTGGGGATATCGTCATTTAGTGCTAGGTGCTGTTGGTATTTTTGTATATGTTGGCGCTGAAGTGTCCATTGGGAGTTTTTTGGTGAATTTTTTAAATGATCCTACGATTGCAGATCTAGAAGAGGCAGAAGCGGCTAAATATATTGCTTATTATTGGGGCGGGGCTATGGTAGGTCGATTTATTGGCGCAGCTGTTATGCAAAAAATAGCCGCAGGTAAAATGCTAGCCTTTTGTGCGTGTATGAGCGTCTTATTAATATGTATTGCAATTATATCGAGTGGCTCGCTTGCTATGTGGGCTATTTTATTGGTCGGTTTGTTTAACTCCATTATGTTTCCTACAATCTTTAGTTTAGCCATTAACGGGCTTGGGAATCATACTTCACAAGGCTCAGGTATTTTATGTTTAGCCATTGTTGGTGGAGCAATTGTTCCACTTATTCAAGGTGTTTTAGCTGATTCTATTGGTGTTCAAAGCTCCTTTATTCTTCCTATCTTCTGTTATGTATTCATCGTATTTTACGGTTTGAAAGGCAGTAAACCACAAAATGTTAAAGCTTAAAATGAAAGGCCTAATATGAAAAATCTTAATATAAATAGTTTTAAATTGAAAAATAAAAAACTTAACATTAGTTGTTTAGCGGCGCTATTGGTTGGAACAGTTGTGGGTTGTAGTCAAGACAATGAAACAAAAAACGCAATTGATACTC
>CAWVWK010000192.1:0-4767 GCA_963933725.1 uncultured Colwellia sp. | reverse complement strand
AAAGTTTTAAGGTGTAAGCTTTAAAGTTTTTTTGCACTTGTAGGAGACGGCTTTAGCCATGAAGATTCTGTAGTTAACTTATGTTTGCTTGGTTTTTATCAGGTGAACATTTTTACCATCGATAAATTGAGCTTTATCGGAATCTTTAGAGTAAGCTAATCTGCCCTCGATGACTAATTTATCATCAACTTTTGCGGTGTCACACAAGTGCTGAGCTTGTTTCCCCCATAACTGTATGGGGCGTTCAATATTAACTCTATGAAAAGCTTGTTTATTGTTTGAATAAACATACTGATTAATACTTACAATAACTTGTGCTAATTTTTTATTGTTTTCGGTAGTCAGTAATTTAGGCTCAGAAAGAATACTAGCACTACATTGAATTTGGTTTATTGATTCAGTATAACCTTTGTCAAATTTTTCAATAAAAGTTGCATGCACAATATCTGCATTAACCTTGGTATTTTTTTTATGGCTTAAATAGCCATGCACTAAAATAACGTCGCCTTTATTAGCCTTTAGTAAAATGTGGTCCACTAAATCGCCTTCTACCATGATGTGATGAAAGCTAGTCCATTCTTTTGTAGTATTGGTTCTTTTATCTAACCATTTCTTATGGGTGGCGAGCGTTATTTCACAAATGGCAGATACTGGGTTGGTTTTATAACGAATATCTGGTTTGGCGACCAAATTACCCAATAAAGTAACAGCACATAAATTTGGTTCATTATTGCCACTATGCTTGGCAATTTGTTCTGCTAATTTGGTACTAACTTGTGGGCTATTTGACGACATATAAAAGCTTTATTTTGATAATGAAAAAAATTAAGTCTATTCTACTTTAAGAAGGAGTAACTCTTCAAGTTCAGTAAATTGAGCCTGTCAAAATTATCATATACAGTTTATTTACTTATTTATTAAACGTTTATTTTAAATGAGCATGGTTAAACAGTGCCTTACTAGTTATTTTTTTGCTTGAGAATAACAAATAAAGTGAGGTATGACTTACGTGCAATACTTAATGGTTATTTTGCTATTAAAATAAAATGCCTAGTATATTTTTTCTTAAGTTATTAAAGTGTATAAAACTGAAGAGTAAAGGAGTAAAACAATCTGATGAATCACCTACAAGGTTCTGCGCAGACCAATAAAGCGGTAAAAAAGCTCATTACCAATCATGCAAAATTAGTCCATACAGAAAATATTAAAGTTATCTCGCATGTACAAAGAGAAGTCGATGACTGGTCTTTAAATACCTTGATGCTTGAAGGGGTTGATGTACCCTTTAAATATAAACGCAAAAAACACTACAAAAGCCTAAAAGGGCAAAGGGTTAATATCACCTACTATCCCGATGAAGAAAGCGTTGCAGGTTTTCCCATTGAAATAATGAAAATTGTTAGAATTAAAGTAGCATAGCGCTACCCCCCTAATTTTTTACTTTCTGTTTAGCTATCTTCCTCAAAAACCTCAATTGTCGACAATATTTTGTTTAAATATTGAAATATGTATAAATAAGCGTATATTTACATGTATTATTAAAATGTGTCGACAAAATATGACTCTCAATATATCAAATAGCAATACATTAAGTAGTAATACATCAACACCATCTTCTTTTAATTGTGCTAAGTCAGTGGTTACGTCTGCCGATAAAGTTTTTGATCAACTTCAACACGATATTGTTGAAGGACAAATTGTTGCAGGGAGCAAAATTAGTGAGCCAGAGCTTGCTAAACGATTTCAGGTTAGCCGCTCCACTTTAAGGGAAGCGTTAGGTCGTTTGGAAAAATGTCATCTTATTGAGCGCAAAGCAAATGTTGGCTCTCGTGTTGTCGATTGCACCATTGAAGGACTGTTAGAGTTGTATATCACTCGAGAAGCACTCGAAGGAATGGCATGTCGAGAGGCAGCGAAAAACATTACCCAAGCAGAAATTGTCGACATGCAAACCATGTTAAAAAACCATAGCGAGCATCCCGCCTTAAAAGATGGTATTGCGTATTATCAAGAGCAGGGTGACTTAGACTTTCATTATAAAGTGATTTTGGCCAGCCATAACAAACAACTTATCGACTTAATTTGTGGGCAACTTTATCACTTAGTACGTATGTATCGTTGTCAGTTTGGTATGAATAGCCCCAGAGCCAGTAGAGCATTTAGTGAGCACTCACATATTATACAGGCCATTATTGACGGGGACGGTGAACTTGCTGAAATTTTAATGCGAAGACATATCGCGGCTTCTAGAAAAAATATAGAGAATAAAATTGTTCAGCAAAAGCAGACAGTAAAAGCCGAACAGTAAATATCAATAGAATAAAAGTAGCAGAATAATTTAAAGGAAAGAGAAATGACAAATTTATCCCCAGGTGCAAAATTTCGCCAAGCATTAGAAAACAACAAACCATTGCAGGTATTAGGCACTATAAACGCTTATAGCGCGATTATGGCAGAGCAAATTGGGCATCAGGCCATTTACCTTTCAGGTGGAGGTGTAGCTAATGCTTCTTATGGTTTACCCGATTTAGGTATGACCTCGTTAAACGATGTTATTGCTGATGTTCAACGCATTACAGCGGCATCATCACTGCCATTATTAGTTGATATTGATACAGGCTGGGGCGGCGCTTTTAATATTGCTAAAACTATTCGCGATATGGAAAAAGCAGGTGCAGCAGCTGTGCATATTGAAGATCAAGTGGCGCAAAAACGCTGTGGTCATAGACCGAATAAAGCCATTGTTTCAATGCAAGAAATGTCTGATCGTATAAAAGCAGCTGTCGATGCAAGAACAGACAGTGACTTCTTTATTATGGCTCGAACCGATGCATTTGCTCAAGAAGGTTTAGAGGCAGCAATTGAACGAGCAAAAGCTTATGTAGCAGCTGGCGCAGATGGAATTTTTGCTGAAGCGATTAAAACAGAAGAGCACTATCGCGCGTTTACCGAAGCTTTAAATGTTCCTGTTCTGGCGAATATTACCGAATTTGGACAAACTGAATTATGGAATAAAGAACAGCTTGGTGAATGGGGTTGTGCCATGGTGCTTTATCCTTTATCAGCATTTAGGGCAATGAATAAAGCGGCTGAGTTAGTTTATAAAAGCATTCTTGCCGATGGCGATCAAAAAGCCGTATTAGAGACGATGCAAACACGCATGGATTTATACGATTACCTTGGCTATCACGATTACGAGAAAAAGCTAGATGCATTGTTTGCGAATGAGAAAGGTTAAGAGAGATAAAGCTTAAAAAGACAAATGCCGAAAACCAAACAACAAATTAGCGTTTCAAAGGGTATTTCTATCACTATACCCTTGCAACAATAAATAAAAAAAGGATTAAATCATGTCAGATAAAAATGTCGAATCTAAATTAAGTGGTGCAGGACTTCGTGGACAAAGCGCAGGAGAAACCGCTTTATGTACCGTGGGAAAATCGGGTAGTGGATTAACTTACTGTGGCTATGATGTTTCCGATTTAGCAGACAATGCCACGTTTGAGGAAGTCGCTTATCTACTTTTTAATGGCGAATTACCTACCGAGTCTCAACTGGCAAGTTACAAAGCTGAATTGGCTGGCATGCGTGATATTCCAGAGGCTTTAAAGGCCGTTCTTAAAGAGATTCCAAAACAAGCGCACCCTATGGATGTTATGCGAACTGGCTGCTCTTTTCTAGGCAACCTTGAACCTGAAGGTGATTTTGCTGTTGATCTACAAACACAACAAACGGCAGCCAATAGACTGCTTTCAGCTTTTCCAGCCATCATGTGTTATTGGTATAACTATACTCACGAGGGTAAAGAAATAGAATGTACGTCAAACGAAAGTTCACTTGCAGGGCACTTTTTACATTTATTAAAAGGTGAAAGCCCTTCTGCAGAGCACGAGCGTGTTATGGATGTTTCATTAATCCTTTATGCAGAGCACGAGTTTAATGCTTCTACCTTTACTGCTCGAGTATGTGCTTCAACATTATCGGATATGTTTTCTTGTATTACTGGCGCTATTGGTACGTTACGAGGACCACTTCATGGTGGTGCTAATGAAGCGGCGATGGATATGATTGAAAAATTCTCTTCGCCAGCTGATGCGAAAGAGCAAATGGCAAGCATGTTAGCGCGTAAAGAGAAAATTATGGGCTTTGGCCATGCAATTTACAGAACTTCCGATCCGCGCAATGTCATCATTAAAGCATGGTCTGAAAAGTTAGCGAAAAAGAATGGCGATACATCGCTTTACGATATCTCTGTTGCCTGTGAAGAATATATGTGGGATACCAAAAAATTATTCTGTAATGCTGACTTTTTCCATGCATCAACATACAACTATATGGGCATTCCGACTAAATTATTTACCCCTATTTTTGTATGTTCACGATTAACAGGCTGGGCGGCTCATGTTATGGAACAACGAAGCAATAACCGTATTATAAGACCTTCAGCAGACTATATTGGTGCAGAGCCACGCAAAGTTGCGCCGATTGGGGAAAGGTAAAAAAGGCTAGAGAGTTTTAAGTTTTGAGCTGTCAGTTATCAGTTTAAATAAATTGTACGAGAAACGAGAAACGAGAAACGAGAAACGTGAGATGTGAGCAGGAAAAAGATAAGCTTGAATGCAGAGTGCTTATCTTTTGTAGGTAGCCTTTAGGCTTATAAAGTAAGGTTCTTTATGTTTAGAGCAGGTCAATACAATAGCCCGTTTAACCCGTAGATGACGCAGATAAGATTATAAAATGAAATTAGCGTTTAATAGGATTTTCAAT
>CAWVWK010000191.1:0-4776 GCA_963933725.1 uncultured Colwellia sp. | reverse complement strand
ACAAGCGAAAAAAACACCAGGGGTAATTACTTCTTAAGCCCGCAAGCTCTAACTTACTTCTTCACCAGCAGCTTGTTTGTCTGCATGGTACGAAGAGCGCACTAAAGGACCACAGGCAGCATGTTCAAATCCCATTGCCATTGCTTCACGCTGAAACATGTCAAAATCGTCAGGGTGAACGTAACGCTCTACCGGTAAGTGGTCTTTACTTGGTTGCAAGTATTGACCAATAGTTAGCATGGTTACGTTATGTGCGCGTAAGTCGCGCATTACTTGTAATATTTCTTCGTTTGTTTCACCTAAACCAACCATTAAACCTGACTTGGTTTTAACACCAGGGTTAGCTTCGCCAAATTTTTTCAATAAGTCTAATGACCACTGATAATTGGCTCCTGGTCTTGCTTTGGTATACAAGCGTGGTGCTGTTTCTAAGTTATGGTTAAAAACATGTGGTGGATTTTGATTTAAAATATCTAAAGCTCTGTCCATTCTACCGCGAAAGTCCGGTACTAATATTTCAATTTTTGTATTAGGCGATAAATCTTTTATTTCACGTACACAGTCTGCGAATTGCTGTGCGCCGCCATCTCTTAAATCATCACGATCAACAGAAGTAATAACAACATACTTAAGTGCCATTTCTTGAAGGCTTAAAGCGAGTTTTCTCGGTTCGTCTTTATCTACAGCTAAAGGTCGGCCATGGCCAACATCACAAAATGGGCAACGACGCGTACAAATATCACCTAAAATCATAAAGGTGGCTGTACCGTGATTAAAACATTCAGATAAGTTTGGGCAAGACGCTTCCTCACAAACTGAGTGGAGGTTGTGCTTACGTAAGGTTTTTTTAATATTATCAATCTTGTCGCTTGAGCGAGGCAGCTTTATACGTAACCAACTTGGTTTACGTAACATACTTTCTTTCGTTGAAGAAACAATTTTAATCGGGATGTGAGCCATTTTATCGGCATCCCGTAATTTAGTACCTGGAGCCATTTTTGAGGTTTTCATTGGCTTTTGTGTTTCAGTTTTACCTTGGACAGGTGTATGTGTTTGAACTGAATTTTCTGTCATAAATTGCTCTTTAATAGATAGAATTCTGATTTATTTAGTTCTAGCTTTGTTGCTAGTTTTAATTATCGCTTTGCTTATCACTTTGTTTCTAGCACTGAAACTTGCTTAGCAAGTTCAGGTAAACCTGATTGATAAGCTAAACCATTTGAGTCTAATAATCTTGCAGCGTGCTTTACTAATAAGCTAGCAGCTTGTTCTGTGGTTGTTAGTTCGCCTAAATCTTTAGTATTTACCATTTCTAAACCAGCGTAACCGCATGGGTTAATTCGTAAAAAAGGTGATAAGTCCATATTGACATTCAAGGCGAGGCCATGGAATGAACAGCCTTTTCTTACTCTTAAACCTAATGAAGCAACCTTCTTTTCATCGACGTAAACACCGGGGGCGTCAGCTTTAGGGTAGGCTTTAATAAAACAATCTTTTAATGCGCCGACAATGGCTTTTTCAATCAGGGTAACAAGTTCTCTTACGCCCATACTTTTACGGCGTAAATTAATCATAAAATATATAACTTGTTGGCCAGGGCCATGAAAAGTTACTTGACCACCACGATCAACCTTTACTACCTCTATATCGCCCGGCATTAAAAGGTGTTCTTCTTTACCTGCTTGCCCTTGGGTAAAAACAGGTGGATGTTCAACTAGCCATAACTCATCAAGCGTTTCTTCATCACGGTTATCGGTAAAATTTTGCATCGCTTGCCATACAGTGGTGTAGTCCATATGGCCTAGTTGTCTAATCGTAAGAGAAGTTCCCATACATAACCTTTTTAACCTTGACAAAATTACTCTGTTTAAAAAATCGTTAAAGAACGTAACGCACATCTTCGATGGCATTAAGTGTTTTATATATTTTCTCAATATGATCTTTACTTGTAACACGTACAGCGACAGAAACAGAAATATAGTTTCCTTTTGAGCTAGGTTTTACAATAGGTACGTAGTCAGCAGGAGTATGCTTTTGTAATTCACCGACAATGGTGTCAGGTAATTCGTCAGTTGCTAAGCCCATTACTTTAAAGTTTAAAACAGTGGGAAAATCTAATAGTTCATCGAAATGCGTTTTCATGGTATCTACTTATAAGTTGATATGTCTGATGCCAGTACATGAAATGTCAACGTGGCGTTTTAATTTATTGAGGTCATCGCTGATCCAGTACGCTATTTTAACATAGTTTAAGAGGATAAAAAAAGCGCAAACAGATTGTTTCAACGAAGAAAGAATTATTGCAACAAAAAAGCTCTATTTCTAGCCATTAAAAGCATGGAAGAAATAGAGCAATAATATACCAAAAGCCTAGCTTATTTTGTTTTATAAGCGTTAGTAACTCAGGTTAACAAAGCGCTTGAAAGCTTATAAAGAAGCAAAGAAAAGCTTGATGTAGTCGATAAGTTGACTAAACCAACTGCCTTTGTTTACTTCTTCTAGGGCTACTAATGGGTAAGAAGAAACATCTTCACCATCTAATTGTAAGAATAAAGTTCCCACTACAGCACCTTTTGCAAGAGGTGCTTCAAGCTGTTGATTTAATTCTATGTTAGCCTTTAAATTTTTACGTTGCCCGCGAGGAATGGTAATTGGCGTATCTACTAAAATACCTAAATCAACTTGTTCTTTATCGCCCATCCAAACTCGGTTTGAAGCAAATTTTTCACCAGCAGTATAAGGCGTAAAAGTTTCAAAAAATCTAAAACCGTAGTTAAGTAGCTTTTTACTTTCTACTTTACGTTCACGCTCACTTGCTGTACCCATTACAACGGTAACTAAACGCATATCACCTTTTGTTGCAGAAGTTACTAAGCTGTAGCCTGCATTTGATGTGTGGCCAGTTTTCATACCATCAACATTTAAGCTTTTATCCCATAAAAGCGAGTTACGGTTATATTGCTTGATATTGTTGTAGGTAAAAGACTTTTGTTTGTATAAAGCATACTCTTCAGGTACATCACGAATAATTGCCGTTGCAAGCGTTGCCATATCGCGAGGTGTCGTCATATGTGATGTGCTATCTAAACCATGGCTGTTTTCGAAAAAACTACTCGACATTCCTAATTGCTCGGCGTGAGCATTCATTAAGTCAGCGAAAGCACTCTCACTTCCTGCAATATGTTCAGCCATGGCGACGCATGCATCATTACCTGAAGCAACAATAATCCCTTGGTTTAATAAGTCGACAGATACCTCTGTTCCCACTTCAATAAACATTTTTGAAGAATCAGGGAAGTTTTTAGCCCAAGCATTTTCACTGATTAATACTTTATCAGTATTACTAATATTACCGTTTTCAAGTTCTTTACCGATAATGTAACTTGTCATCATTTTGGTTAAACTTGCTGGAGCAAGTAAAGTATCAGCGTTTGTTTCTGCGATAACTTTACCTGTTGTATAATCAATTAATATATAGCCTTTAGCGTTAATTTGAGGTGCATCAGGAATGATTGTTAGGGCATTTGCTAGAGGGGATAATGCTAAAACACCGCTAACTAAAGATATTGAAACGAGGGTCTTAATTTTTTGTAATACTTCTTTTTTTGAATTTTTAACTATATTTGGCATTATGTTACTTCAATCTAAGCTATTTAAATAAGGAGAAATCTAAAGTATTGGTACTGTTTTATATGCTTGTTGAAGTAAAATGTATCTACTGCATCAAGTTATGAGACCAAAGTCTTACATTCATTCGATTTGAAAGTATATCAGTTTTAATTTACTTATCTACGGGGTAGGGTACGAATCTTAGATGTTTTTTCTAAAGGCGTTGGGATAGCCATTTTCTTTAAGCTTTAGTAAGAGATTATTAAGATCTTGATGATTATTAATTGGCCCGACAACCACTTTATAAACTTGGTTGCTTAAAGGGCTACTGACGTTATAATTTTCTGTTTCACTGGTTATTTTTTTCAATGTTGTACTGATATTTGCCACTGTGTTTTTTGCGATATTTTCTTTACTCGTTGCAAATACCTGAATGTACTTTGGCTGAGGTGCTATCGTTACATTTTTTATTGAAGTATTATGCTCTTTTATACTTCGTTTTAAGGGGGTGACGAGTGTGGTAGAGGAGTCGTAATCAGTGATAGCTACTATTTTGACATTAGCAGTGCCCGACTTTAACATATCAAGCTTGTATGCTGCACTATAGGATAAATCAATAAGGCGTGATTGATGAAATGGCCCACGGTCATTTACTCGAACCACCACAGATTTATTATTTGCCAAATTAGTAACACGAACATAACTCGGTAAAGGTAGGCTTTTATGTGCCGCTGTCATGGCATACATATCATATATTTCGCCGTTAGATGTTAAGTGGCCATGAAATTTTTCACCATACCAAGAAGCAATTCCCTTTTTTTGGTAATTTTTAGCGCTAGGTAAAACAGTATAGCTTTTACCCCAGACTTGATATTGTTTATTTCCGCCTCTGCTTTGAGCTTCAAAACGAGGAGTCGCATCTTTTAATTCACTTGGAGTTGGTGTTCTTGTTGGTGTGCTGTCTTTATGCTGCTGGTATCTACTTGGGGAGGAGCAAGAGGCTACAAGGAGGATAACAATAACAGCAATGATGTGATTGAACTTATTCATAATTTAAACGACCAACTTAAAACTTAAAACTTAGCCACGAATGGCATGATAAACTTTCTTAATCAAAAAAGTAATGATTCATTAACTGGTTTATGCATGAAATCTACGGTGAGTACT
>CAWVWK010000190.1:0-4781 GCA_963933725.1 uncultured Colwellia sp. | reverse complement strand
AGGCTTATTATATCTTGCAATTGAGGGAATTTTGTTTAGCATTAAACAGTACCCTTTTGCATAAGCTTAGTAGTAGATGTGTGATATATGTGCGATAGAATTTAAATGATTTTTGAAGCTTAGGCATATAATCTTTTTTCAAATATATAAAGCATTGATATAAAAGATATATATTTGTAAAAAAATGGTGGCCCCTCTGTGATTTGAACACAGGACCTACCGATTATGAGTCGGGCGCTCTAACCAACTGAGCTAAGGGGCCATATACTTATCTATAGTGCATTATCGAAGATAATACTTGCTTCACAAACTCGGTTAAGAATGCCGTTGAGGTAATTTGTTCAAGCGCGAGAATTATAGCATTATTAAATTTGTTGTCACCTATACAAGCTTAAAAATTACGTTTTATTTTTCGTTAGCCTAATTCTTAATCAATAAGCAACTAATAAAGCGTCGTAAGCTATAAACCGATTTACGTGTACTCTCTATCATTAGCTTAGTTTGTACTAAAATTTAAAAGCTAAGCCAACATTCACTTCTGTTTGAAGCCACAAGTCGCTATCGATAGAAATTAAACAAGCGCCATCGGCACAAAATACGTTTCTATCCGAGTCAAAGAAAGTAGCAAATACACGTCCGTTCATCGTTAAGCTTAAATTCTCTGTCAGTGGCGCTTTAGCTCCGAGGCCTAAGTTCATTGAAAAACGTGTTTCAGCATCAAAAACTGCATCATCAGGTGAAAGGTGTGTTAACCCAAAGCCGCCTAATACATATACAGGCATAGAGCCCTCTGAAACTCTAACATTGCCGCCTAAATGTGCGTAGGTAATGGACATTGTATCTTTATTGGCTGGAGTTGGTAGTGAAGAAAGTTCTGTGAAATTTGACGAATAATGTGAAATCAACACTTCACCTTGCTTGTCTTTATCTAGCGACCAAGCAAATATTCCTCCGTAACTTACCTCTTCTGCTAACTTAATTTTTCTATCTTGCTCTTCTACTGTCGCATAAAAATCACCACCAAAGCGATAGCCTACTAATGGGGTTATTTCAAATTCAGTGTCTTTTGCACTAATATCTGCTGAAAAGACAGAAAACGCTAGGAATGAAACAATACCTAGTGTTGTAAAACGAGAGAATTGTTGTGCCATGAAAATTCCTGCAATAAAAAAAGAGTAGGCTAATCAACTTAGTCTACTCTTTTTAATAAGAACTTTGCAATGCAATTTTAAAACTTAATTCTACTAACCTAATGGCAGTTAAGCTTGAAGTGCAATACGCTATTTATTCGCCGTCTAAGAAGCTTTTTAACTGTTCAGAACGCGATGGATGACGTAATTTACGTAACGCTTTAGCTTCTATTTGACGAATACGTTCACGTGTTACATCAAACTGCTTGCCAACTTCTTCTAAGGTATGATCTGTATTCATATCGATACCAAAGCGCATTCTTAATACTTTTGCTTCCCTTGCTGTTAAACCAGCAAGTACTTCATGCGTTGCGCCTTTAAGGTTTTCTGAAGTTGCAGAGTCAACAGGTAATTCACCACTACCATCTTCGATAAAGTCACCTAAGTGCGAATCTTCATCGTCACCAATAGGCGTTTCCATTGAAATAGGTTCTTTTGCTATTTTCAATACTTTACGGATTTTGTCTTCTGGCATAATCATACGCTCAGCTAGTTCTTCTGGAGTAGGCTCACGACCCATTTCTTGAAGCATTTGACGAGAAATACGATTCAATTTGTTGATCGTTTCAATCATATGAACTGGAATACGAATAGTACGCGCTTGGTCTGCAATAGAACGTGTTATTGCTTGGCGTATCCACCACGTTGCATAAGTAGAAAACTTATAACCACGACGGTATTCAAACTTGTCTACCGCTTTCATCAAACCAATATTACCTTCTTGAATTAAATCTAAGAACTGTAAACCACGGTTAGTGTATTTTTTAGCGATTGAGATAACCAAACGTAAGTTGGCTTCAACCATCTCTTTTTTCGCTCTACGTGCTTTGGCTTCCCCGATTGACATACGACGGTTAATATCTTTAATACCGTGAATGTTTAAATGGGTTTCTTTTTCAAGCTCGTTTAATTTATAAATACAACGTTCAACATCAAGCTCTACATCGGCTAACCTTGCTGAATAAGAGTGTCCTGCTGCTTTTTCGGCTTCGAACCAATCTTTTGATGTTTCGTTACCAGGGAATATTTTGATAAAGGTTGTTTTAGGCATGCCAGCACCAACCACACAGTGCTTCATAATTAAACGCTCTTGAACGCGGAGTTTATCCATAACACTGCGCATATTTTTAACTAGGCGATCGAATAATTTAGGGATCACACGGAACTCTTTGAAAACATCAGCAACTTCATCAATTGCTGCTTGAGCATCTTTATGGCCACGGCCTTTAGCATCAATAATTTTGTTTGCTTTTTCATAAGCGGTACGAAGGTCTGTAAATTTTTCACGAGCGAGTTCAGGATCTACTCCTGTATCGGCCTCTTCTTCCTCTTCGTCAGTGGCATCGTTGTCTTCATCTTCTAACTCATCTTTAGAAAGTTCTGAACCTACATGAGTAGCCGCTGCAGCAACATCTTCGTCTTCTGCATCAGGGTCTAAGAAACCAGAAACGATATCAGTTAACCGACCTTCTTCTGCCTCGAAGTTATCCCACATTTCTAATAAAGTGTTAATAGCAGGAGGATATTCTGAAACACTACGCTGTACTTCTTTAATACCTTCTTCAATACGCTTAGCGATAACAATTTCGCCTTTACGCGTTAGAAGTTCAACAGTACCCATTTCACGCATATACATACGAACAGGATCAGTTGTACGACCAATTTCACTTTCAACAGTTGCTAATGCTTGTGCCGCCGCTTCCGCTGCATCTTCATCGGTGCTACCTTCGCTCATCATCAAGGTATCTTGATCTGGTGCATTCTCAAAAACTTGAATACCCATGTCGTTGATCATTCTAACAATATCTTCAACTTGATCGGTATCAATGATCTCTTGTGGAAGATGATCGTTAACTTCTGCAAACGTTAAATAACCTTGCTCTTTACCTTTGGTAATTAACTCTTTAAGTCTAGACTGAGGGGCTTTTTCCATTGACGAGTGTCCACCTGTAATATATATATAAATATTGGCTAATAAAATCGCGTTTACTATATGGGAAATAAACGCTACCAACCTTTTGCGAGAATTAATACGCAATAAAGCCCGATATTATAGACAATATTATTACCTTTTTCCAGTAAATTAGTTGTCTGTTAATTTATTGATAAGAATAACTAAAACTTAATAGGATCTATTGTTCTTTGTTGATTGCTTTTAAGCTATTAATGCTATTGATTATTAGCTCGAAGAATGGCTTGAAGTTCTTGTTTTTCTTCTTGAGTAAAATGTCCTGAACGTGCTTTTTGCATTAGTATTTCAGTACGTTGCTTGACAAAATCATTCAATATTTTTTCAATACTATCAAGAAAAACATCGGTTACCGCCTCTGGCTCTACATGATGCTGCCAACATAGTAACTTAGCTAGTTGTACCCCTTCAGGCATATCGCGAAAATGCTCTAAAATTTGTGGCGTTTTAATATTTCCGTGTTGCTGACATAAAATTAACAATTTACACAGTAGAGGAATTCCTGGGGTTTCAATTGATGAAAGAATACTCACATCAGGAATAGCAGAAGCCACGCTTGGATTTTCGAGTAATAGTGCTACTGCTAATCTAGCGGGTGTTGTTTTTGTGCTTACTTTGCTTTTAAGCTGAATAGGTTTTTGTTGGGTTTCTTTATTAAGCTTTTCTTTAAGTTGCTCACTACCCGTGCCGAAGTTATTGGCTATATCATTTATAATGGCATCTTTTAATATGCTTTCAGGTAATTTTGCTAAGTAAGGTTTAAAAGAATCAACTAACGCAGCTCTTCCTTCAAAAGAGCTCATATCGACTTGCGCCATAAGGTGTTCAAATAAAAACTTAGATAGCGGCATAGCTTGGTCAAGGATAGCTTCAAATGCCTCTTGCCCTTGTTCTCTTATTAAACTGTCGGGGTCTTCTCCATCGGGCAAAAATACAAACTGTAATGTGAAACCGTCTTGAATAAGGGGTAATGCATTATCCATAGCACGCCATGCTGCATCGCGTCCTGCTCTATCGCCATCGTAGCAACAAATAACATTTTTAACGGTGCGAAATAGTGTTTGCAGCTGCTCTGGTGTAGTTGCTGTGCCTAGCGAGGCTACTGCATAATCAACACCATGTTGCGCTAAAGCAACCACGTCCATATAGCCTTCAACAACGACCAAACGCTCTAAAGATTTATTTGCTTGTTTAGCTTCGTGTAAACCATAGAGCTCTTGTCCTTTATGGTAAATACGGGTTTCAGGTGAGTTTAAATACTTAGGTTTTTCATCACCTAATACCCTGCCACCAAAGCCTATTACGCGACCCCGTTTGTCACGGATTGGAAACATCACTCGACCACGAAAACGATCGTACGGTTTGTTTTTGTCTCCTTGAATAGCCATACCTAAATCGACAAGTTGTTGTGTAGTATTATTGTTTTTAGCGAATACTGTCATCATCCCGTCCCAAGCATCGCTGATATAACCTATACCAAAACGCTTAACGACCTCGCCACTTAATCCTCTGCCTTTAAGGTAGCTAATGACTTTATCTTTATCGGGTGATATTTTTAGCTGTTGTTGAAAAAAACGACTGACTTGCGACATTAATTCATAGACATTCTGTTTTTGATGGTG
>CAWVWK010000189.1:0-4811 GCA_963933725.1 uncultured Colwellia sp. | reverse complement strand
AATATAAAAGACGCATTTTAACATAACTTACTGTGAAGCTTTTACACTTTCTTTAACGCTTTTAGCCTTTTTAGCTTTCCAGCTTTTATTAACAATTAAAGCACAGAAAAAATAAAGCCGTTCAAAAACTAAACGGCTTAAAATAAAACGTATTAAATGCTATTAAAAGTCAAATCGCATACCTAAAGCCGTTGCGTTACCCGGCACAGGGACAACACTAGGATTTGAAGAAACAGAGTTATCAATTTTTTGTTCTAAATAGATATAAAAATTTTCATCCCAAAAATAGCGAGCACTTAAAATAAAATATTCATTTTTATATTTGCCATTGCTTTTGCTTTTGCTAGTAAAAGATGGCTTTGTAACATCATCAAGAGAGATAAAACCAGCAACAATGGCGAATGGGTTGTTGAAACGATAAATACTAATAAACTCAATACCGTTTGCTTCTGCCATCACCTGCTTTTGATCATCAAAATCGTGGTTTTTCATATTCGTTAGAACAAGCCCTATATATAAACCGGGCTCACCAAAGTTACGGTAGGTTATGAAAGCTCCCGTTAACTCATCATCAACACTTAATTCATTACCATTTACATCACCTACTTTTAACTTCGCTTTGTTATAAGCAACCCCGAAGTTAAGTTCAAATGGTGCTTCATACTTTACAGATGCACCATAGGAGTCTTCAATATTAAGCGTGCCACTATAGATTGGAGGAATTGTTCCTGCATCATCAATTTTAAAGTCTAAAACTTCATCAGTTGCCATAAACTGTGCACTAAGCGTTAATTTATCGAAGGTCATTCTATATTGAACTGCTTGCTCTGCCCTACCAGTACCAGAGAAGCCACCATCGGTATCAAAGTTATATGTACCTTGCGCATCACTACCAAATACTTCAAACCAATCTGTCGCCCCACCAACATCATAAGAGACCCCCCATTGCTTGCCTATGGTAAATGCTCCATAAGTTTTATGATTAACACCTACATAGCCTTTATGAAGCCAAATCGTATCTGAGGTTGGTCCTATACTTGATAAACCATTATTACCTATTTGATAATTATTATCGGTAGAAGATACTTGAATCCCCCATTCTAGGTGACTAAATGCACTCCAACCGTCGCCTAAATCTCTATTAAAGTTAAAGTTGAATCGAGAAAAACCATCGTTTACTTCAGAATAGTCATTGTCACCTGAAATGTAATATATGGATAATCCACCGCCTAAATCCAATGTATTAACATCATCTTTATAAAGCTCTACAGCTTGTACAAATGATGTGCTGAGTGTAAAAATACTTATTAAAAATCCTAATCTCTTTATCATTTTTGATTCCCTCAGGTATTTTTTTTATATATTTCAATAACAATGCGGTTTATTATCCGAATTTAGGTAAAGTAGCTTTTTGTGTTTTAACTTACGATTAAAGTGCAGTAGAAAATCATTTTAATGTTAAATTTATCTGAAAGTTAAAAGTAATGCTTCTACAGGGTGTACTGCTTTTAGGGCACTTAAGCGTTTTACTTGCGACCTGCACGAAAACCCTGTTGCCAAGATTTGTACTTTCTCACTCTCATTAACAGTCACGGGCTCCGCTGTTATATTTTCTAATCGCGGCTTCCAACTTAACTCGAATAAACCTTTTGAGTTCTCTAAATTGGACTTTTCATGACCATAAGTTCCTGCCATACCGCAGCAACCGACACTCTCCTTTTCCAGTTTCAAACCAAAGTGAGAGAATATTTGTTGCCATTCATTTTCAGAATTTGCTAACGCTGTTTTTTCAGTACAATGGGCAAAGAGCTTAAATGTCGAAGCACTCTTTGCCTTTCCTTTAAATTTGTTATCTGTTTGAATATAAGACAATAACCACTCATGAGCAAGTTGGACGTTGAAGTCACCTCGTTCATCTCCTAGTGTTTTTTTATACTCATCGCGATAACACAATACCATTGAGGCATCCATACCTAGCATCGGGATGTTTAATTCTGCTAGTTCATTTAAAAATTGTGCCGAAGAGGTTGCCGTTTTTGTGAATTTAGCCAAAAAGCCCTTTACGTGTTGCGCTTTTCCATTCGGCTTAAAAGGTAATAAAACCGGGTTCAGACCTAAACGTTTTATTAGCGCCATCATACTTTTTACCGTATTGGCATCATAAAATGAGGTAAATGGGTCTTGGACTATAAGAATATATTTTTCGCGCTTTTGCGCTGGTAACTCTGTTAACTTAGCTAAATTAAACGCCTCGAAGCCTTCTTTTTTAACTTGAACTTGTAAGCTAGGTGTTGACAGTAATGGCGTATCTACATAACCAATGGTTTTTTCAGAAAGCTTTTCATATAGCTTGGTTTTTAAAACACTGTTAACAAGCACGGGCGCTTTTGCCATCAATGGCGCTAGAAATTCAATATTTGACACTAAATGATCTTTCAATGGTCTAGGGTAGCGAGAGTGATAAATGTTAATAAAACGCGATCTAAAATCAGGTACATCAACTTTAATAGGGCATTGGCTTGCACAAGCTTTACAGGCTAAACACCCCTGCATCGCTTCCATCACTTCATGCGAGAAATCGTCGTCTTGTTTATTTACACTTGAATTAAAACTTATAGACTTGAATTGATAAGCCAGCTTATTTAGTAGTGTTTTAACACTCCAGCTTGCTTTCCCGCCTAATATGTTTTTCTCTAGTGTTAGAATATCTACACCTTTGCTTTCAAGTAAACGAAGCCATTCACGCATTAATCCTGCTCTACCCTTGGGTGAATGCCTTCTATCTGAGGTTATTTTACTTGACGGACACATTGGGCTATTCGCGTCATAATTAAAACACAATCCATTACCGTTGCAATCTAATGCCGCGTTAAAACTCTCTTTTACCGTTATTGGAATTTGTCTATCAAATGCGCCTCGTTTGGTTGCATCAACGCTTACCAGTTGTTCTGTGCTTTGAATAGGTGTACAAATTTTGCCAGGGTTCATTTTATTGAAAGGATCGAATGCGGCTTTAATTTTTCTTAGCTCTTTAAATAACGCCTCGCCAAAAAACTCAGGACCGTATTCAGAGCGATAACCTTTACCGTGTTCGCCCCACATTAAACCGCCATATTTAGCTGTCAATTCAACCACTTTATCTGAAAGCGTTCTTAATAATTTCTCTTGCTCAGGATCGCACATATCAAGCGCTGGGCGAACATGTAACACCCCTGCATCGACATGGCCAAACATGCCATAGTGCAATTCGTAGCTATCGAGTAAAGCTCTAAACTCCGCAATAAAGTCGGCTAAATTTTCAGGTGGTACTGCTGTATCTTCAGCAAACGCTAAAGGTTTTTGTGTTCCTGGAGTATTACCCAGTAAACCAACCGCTTTTTTACGCATCGCATAAAGTTTATTAATACTGCCTAAATCTGACGTTATTTGATAGCCAATAACACCAGACTTTTCACTAGCTATTGTTGCATCTAACTGCTCTGTTAAAAGCTGAACTTGTGAAGATAAAGCTTCCACACTGGTGCCATTAAATTCAACAATATTAAGGCCATCCATCACTTTATCTGGTACATCGGTGATTAAATCACTTACCGAGTGCCAGATAATATCTTGCTTCGCTAAATTAAGTACTTTACTGTCTATGGTTTCAACCGAGGTCGCTTTAGCGTCTACTAAAAACGGTGAATGACGAAGCGCCGAATCAAAACTATCGTATTTAATGTTTATTAGAGTTTTGGCTGGGCTAATTGGTGTTATATTCAATTTAGCTTGGCATACGAACGCTAAAGAGCCTTCTGAGCCAGTAATTAACCGTGACAAGTCAAAGGTATCAACTCCTTCATTATCTTTTGAAGTATTGCTTAAAACATTTTCTAAATCGTAACCGGTTAAGAAGCGATTCAATCTTGGGAATTTATCTAATATTAACGAACGGTTACCAACACATGACGCCATAACTTGGCTGATAATTTTACCTTCTGTGGTTTGCTCGTCAACGGGCTTTTCATCGTTTTCTTTCGCAATACTTTCAGCTTGCGTTAACGGCATTGGTTTGGTTTGTAAAACCTCGCCATTGGCAAGTACCGACTCAAGCGCTAAAACATGGTTTGACGTTTTGCCATACACTAAAGAGCCCTGTCCTGATGCATCGGTGTTTATCATACCGCCGACGGTTGCTCGGTTGCTGGTTGATAAATCGGGAGCGAAAAAGAAACCGTGTGGTCGTAAATAATCGTTTAATTGGTCTTTAACAACGCCTGCTTCAACTTTTACCCATTTTTCTTCAACATTGATTTCAAGTACTTTATTCATGTACTTAGATAGGTCGACCACAACCCCTGGGGTTAAACTTTGGCCGTTAGTTCCCGTACCTCCACCTCGCGCACTAAACTTAATAGAAGAGAATTGCTCCACATTTGCCAGTTTAGCTAAAAGTACAATGTCGCTTTGTGTTCTTGGATGCAGCACAAGTTGGGGAAGTTGCTGATATATGCTGTTATCGGTTGCAACAGCAAGCCTTGCGCTGTAACTGGCGTTGATATCGCCGGTAAAGTTTTTAGCCATTAATTGGCTAGTAAAATGTTCAAAAATTTCAGGTAAATGTGAATTATGCTCAATGCGAGGTAACAACATAGCTATACGACAATAAATTAATGATGCAAGCAGTATATCACGATGAAAAATATAGTGGAGTGACCAACTAAGATTTTTATAAAAATAACCGGTTGTAGCTACTCCACTAATGAGTGACTAGTGTTCTCAGCCAATTAGAGAATAGTGATCTCATGCGAATTGCACAGATGTACACAGAT
>CAWVWK010000188.1:0-4822 GCA_963933725.1 uncultured Colwellia sp. | reverse complement strand
CAACATTACTATCACTGAGTAGACCGCTGAACTTTATCACCACGACTTTGTAATCCTTTACTTCTGTTATCCAGACGTCTGGGTTGGTTGGCTTAGGGGTATTTTGTATCGTAAAGTCGGCCGGCATCACAAATGACATTACTTGTTGTTCTGATCGTTTGTTCATAAACACCGGAGCGGTCATAGCTATTTCGCTCCCCTTAGATATTGCTTCTGATTCATCCATGAGTACGGGTGCTGTCATGGCTATTTCTGTGGAGCCTTCATTTTCACCGCTAATGTATCTGAACAGATTCCTAAAAGCACTGTTCATTCCATCGGCTGACATGTCGGAGGACACTAACACCATCGATTCATAGTTACGCACTTCAATTTTCTGTATCTGATCTGATTTCAATAGTGTGTAAGGTGCGTTTTCAACTCCACTTTCTCCAAACACGGAACAACCGGCCAAAAGCAGTGGAACAAGAGGTGCGAATAGTAATTTCATAGAGTTACCTTAAGGTCTTATAAAGCAGTGTTTATCACTGTTAGTATTTGTGTATTAAGGTTATATACGTAACACTGGGAAATTAGTTCAATTCAACATTAAATTCTCTGTTCAATGACGTAAAACATGCCTGTCCTCTTTCCTCTTTTCTCTTTCTTGTTTTCTCTTTTTTATGATATGGGTTGTGTTCGTGTTGTGGTAGGAAGTTGCTTATTAATAGCTTTGAGCGGAAGTTAATATTAACTACCGCTAGTATTTATTAGCTTTATGACAATCGATTACTGATTTTGAGCGAACCCACCACTAAGGCTTTTTATTGAGGGTATAGTGGTAAGGTACTCTGGTTAACTTACCCTTTGAAGACCTTAAGTAACTCTTTAGCGACATCGTCGGCAATATCTTTGGCGAGTTCGTTAAAGCCTTTTTCAAGCACCTCAAGGTTTTCTTTATAAACGTGATGTTTGCCATGGATATCAACATCAACAATTAAGGTAGGGGCATCACCTTCTTTACCTGCGGTTATTAAGCCTTTTAAACTCCCTTTAGCTTCAAGTGAGTTGATCTTTAGGGCTGTTAAGCCATTAGCTACCGCTTTTAAAGCTTTTTCTAAACCTTTATTGGTAGCGTGTGCAGCGGTTAAAACACCTTTTGCAGTCTGTAAACCTGCTGTTGCGGAAACTAATTCCGCTTCTAATTTAACAACAGTTGGATCGGCATCTACAGGCACTATTTTAACTGCTTTATCTGCCTCTTTTAATACACCTTCTGCGGTTTTCAATGAGACTTCTTCAGCGCCTGCAGCGCTTTTGTGCTCACCTGCCTTAACACCATCTTTTGCTGCTTTAGAAAACTTCCAATGCTTGGCATCTTTTTTAGCGTCATGGCTATATTTTTTAGCTTCTTTGTTATTGTAATCGATGGTCTTTTTGAGACTATTGACCTTGTCTTCATCGTGTTTAATCGTTTTCGAAGCAGCGTCAAAATTTTTCTTAGCCTTAGCTTTTGCATCATGTATTTTTTTATTAAGGTCATTAACATCTTTTTGTTTTACGTCAAGGGTGTGTTGCGCACTACTGATGTCTTTATCGCCCTTTTTTAAACCTTTTAAAGCAGAGTTAACCAAAGAACGAAAAATTTTATCGTATTTTGTGGATAATTTGGCATCAAAATCAAGATCACTGCCAGCACTTAAGTGTTGGCCTGTAGATTTAACGGTTAACGCCGCGTCAAATGCACCTCCAAATCGAGTATCAGAGGATAATATGACTTGCTTAGGTTCAATATCAATAACATATTTTTCTTCAAAGTTTTTAAATAACTCAATATCACCCGCCATATAAAACTTAGCATCAACCTCTGGACCAGCTTGCACGGTTAACTCGGCATCTTTCAAATCTAAAGGACCAAATTTGAATGGATCTAAGGTACCATTTAAAGAAAGCCCATCGGTTGAGGCATAACCTTTCGCGCTACCTAGTTCCTTTTTATCGAATAATAATGTCGCTTGCAAGGCAATACCTGCACCTTGAATATCTAATTCATCAGCTAGGTCTTCAGGTAACGAAGCGCCGGGAGTCATAAAAGCAAAATCCAGATCTTTCAAAGCAACTGACATGGGTTTAAACCCACCTCCTTTGGGTTTTGCACGCTTGTTAGCATCTTTGATTAAGTTATTAAAGCTCAACTTATTGGCTGTACCTGCCAATGCTATTGCAGTAGGCAGACCTAAGGCTTCTGGTGAAAGTACCATATCAGCTGCTGCTGTGACCGTTTCAGAGCCCATATTTACTGTGCCCTCTAGGCTTAAATCAAAACTACCTGTTTCATTTATCCCTGCACTTAATGAGGTGTTTTCAATTACTAGGTTTTTAATGCCCATCGCATTTTTCCAGTCACCTTTCATATCACCCGAGACAAACACTTCAACTTCAGTATCGTTTTCTTTTAAACCAAAATCGACATCAAATTCTAAATCATTGCCTTTATGTTGCTTCATTTTGACAGCTGTTTTAAATCCAAGACCAGCCTGATTTTCAGACAACGACATAAAAAATTGAACTTTTTCATCTTTGAGCTTTAAAAATTTAAAACCATGATCGCTTGGGGCATCCATATCGACATTAATTTCAACACTTGGCTTAGACGAAAAAAGGTTTTCAATCTCTCCATCTACGTCTAATTGTGCTTTGCCTAAACCTATTTTAGCTAAGGCTTTTTGGACATCCTTGGGTGCTTGTGCAACATTGAATTCAGCCATGAGGCTCATGCCTTGATCTAAATCTAAATCGTCATCAGGTAGGCTACCATCAACCGTAAAAAAGTTTTGTACAGCTAAAGGTAAGTCATCATAAGCACCGGATAAACCCTCTGTTGAGTTAATCATGCGCATTTTAGGTAGGCCTATATCTTTAAGGAAGTTTTTATGGATACCTGTAATGTCTGCTAATGTCAGTGTTTTTTCGAATTTTAAACCAATATTCCAGCCTTTATTTTCATGATCATAAAAGACTACGGCATCCACCTTCTTCTTGAGAATATCTATAGTACCGCCGATGGTATCGAGGGAAATCACCGGTGATTCAATGGCAAAGTGCTTTACGTCAGGTATTCTTTTAAATTCTTTGAAGTCAGCCAAAGAAAAACGGTGTCCGGTGAGTGCTAACGTGAAATCAGATATTTCTTTGTCTTCAACAGCTATATCAATATTAACATCTATATTGTCGTTTTTTTTCTTAAATACACCACCAAGTTCACCTGAAAGAGCAACTGCTATATCGTCACTGTCTATCGTTAGTGATAAACCTAATTCACTTAATTCCAGCATGGACATACCAAAAGCGTTGTTCCAATCAATTTTACCTTTTTCGCTGGAGGTGAAGACGAATTTTTTGTCTTTAAGGGCATCTGCATCAACAGAGCCAGTAAAAGTCAATTTATGTCCACCAAATTTTGCTGGAAAATGTAAACCTATGGCATTGTCACTTACTACGATAAAGGAAGGTAAATTTTTGATACCGGCATCTTTTAATGCTTGTTTGATGGTAGCTTGTTGTGCGAAAACTCCTTGAGAGATAAAAAGCAGAAAAAATAACACTAAGAGGAAAAAATATTGATTTCTAAAACCTATCATAAAGTGACTTGGTGTGTTGATTTTTTTATTTATTGTCATTGGTTTATCTCTACTATCCATTCATGAAGTTCTTGTGCTATGCCATTTGTTAATAGCTATGACATTTAGTAGTTAACGTTTTTAATGAGTTAATTGTCATCAGAGTTGTATGAGTCATCATCACTACTTGAATCGTTTGTGGCATTTTTTATCATCTGGTCACTGCTTATGACAACAGGTGGACTGGCATTATTGATTCCTTGCGTATCAGTAGCGTTGACTGCTAGACCACTAGTATCTTGAATTGTATCGCCGACAGTAACTGTCGTGTTTTGTGCTTCACTTGCCCACACATTACCAATAGTCTTTAAGGTTTGTTGGTATAAGCTCAAGGCTTCTTGTTTATTTAAACCAAAATTGGTTGAAAATTCGCAGGTGCGATAAAACATTTCTCTTGCCATTAATATGGCCGGTGTTCTACCTGCCATTTCAACCTCATCTGAGTTATCTTGCGCTGATATTTGGTCACTACTGGTATTGATAAATGAGTAGTTAATGTCGGCATCATCACCTTTATCGTAAGCAACGTCAGGCATAGGTTGACTACATAGCTGATAATTTGCTGATTGACTGCGGACAAAAGTTTGAGAAGTACCCGCCGTAACTGAAATAGAGCTGTCAGCTGTAATGTTGAACGTTTTTGGGGAGGGTTTTTCGATAGTACTGCAAGCAGAGGCAAGAAAAGAAACTACAATAATGGCGACATATTTATAGGAAAGCATCATGATTACCGTTAATTAAAAAGTTAAGGGGGTGATATATTCTAAGTTAATTAAATTAGACTGCGATAGAGTATAACCTGTAAGTTATTGATTAAACAAGTTGTAAGGGGTGTGTTAACCTGTACAAGCCTCAGAGTCATTTCAATTTAGTGGTCAGTAAAGCACACTGTTTTTGATTTACCTAAGAGTTAAATTAGTCTGTTTTTAAATTACTGAAAAAACGCTAAAACACTTAATTTATTCAGTTTTTCTTTCTTTTAACCATACTAATAAATCTACCTTTGCCATCGGCCTAGCATAAACATAGCCCTGAATAACATATACATTACGGTTGGCGAGGTAACTTACTTGTGATTGCTCTCCAACTCCTTCTGCAATAGTTTTTAATTTTGAGGTTTGGGCAAAATTAATAATAGCGTCTAAGACAGAGGCTTTAACATC
>CAWVWK010000187.1:0-4867 GCA_963933725.1 uncultured Colwellia sp. | reverse complement strand
AAACTTTTTTCGCTTTGCTTGTAAGGATAAATCCTCACCTACCAGAAAACGGGCTCTTGTCTTGATCTTGCTCGAAGCTCTTCGCCCTTAACTTACAGCTGACAGCTGACAGCTGACAGCTTTAAACTTATAGCTTTAAACTTATAGCTTTTAAACCTTCAAAGCTTTTTCACCGCGTGCAATCCCTACACAACCAGATCGTACTGCTTCAATGATATCAGTTTCGTGCTGCATGGTTTCAATGAAGGCGTTAAGCTTTTCAGACTCTCCGGTAAGTTGTAAGGTGTAAACTTGTTTACCAACATCAACAATTGCACCTCTGAAAATATCTGTGATGCGCTTTACTTCCGTTCTTAATTTATTATTATTCGCTAAAACTTTTAGCAATAAAAGCTCACGTTCAACATGTTGTCTGTCAGTAATATCGGTTACCTTAATAACGTCTATAAGCTTATTAACCTGCTTAACGATTTGCTCTAAAACTTGATTGTCGCCGTTAGTAACAATAGTAATTCTTGATAAGCTGCTATCGTGAGTCGGTGCAACGGTAAGTGATTCAATATTAAAGGCACGTTGAGAAAATAACCCTACAATACGTGATAAAGAGCCTGCTTCATTCTCTAATAAAATAGCTAAAATATGACGCATTATGCTTTTACTCCCTTCGATAACCACATTTCATCTACCGCACCTGTTTTTATTTGCATCGGGTAAACATGTTCTTTTTCATCAACAAGTACGTCGACAAACACTAATTTGTTCTTGATACTAAATGCTTGGGCAAGTTTGTCGTCAAGCTCATCAAGAGTATCTATTTTTATCCCTACGTGGCCGTATGCTTCTGCTAATTTTATGAAATCTGGAATTGACTCCATATAAGAAGATGAGTGTCTGCCATCATAAACCATGTCTTGCCATTGCCTAACCATTCCTAAAGAGCGGTTGTTTAAAGTGATAATGACCACAGGTAAATTATATTGCAAACACGTTGATAGCTCTTGAATATTCATCTGAATAGAGCCGTCGCCGGTGATACAAATAACATGTTGATCAGGGAAGGCTAACTTAGCGCCCATTGCAGCTGGTAACCCAAACCCCATGGTGCCTGCGCCACCAGAGTTTATCCATTGTCTTGGTTTTTTAAATGGGTAATGCTGTGCTGCAAACATTTGATGTTGACCTACATCAGAGCAAACATAAGCCTCGCCTTTTGTGGCTTCATACATCGCTTTAATAACACGTTGAGGCTTAATTTTCCCTTCACCTTCCTCAAAGTTAAAGCTTTTAACTTTTCGCCACTGTTCAATTTCATCCCACCATACGCTTAGCGCTTCTTCGTTAGGAGAGAAACTAATGTCTTTGAGCTCTTCTAATAACTGTTCAATAACAACCTCAACCAAACCAACAACAGGAATATGTGCATTGATAGTTTTAGAGATCGAGCTAGGGTCGATATCAACATGAATTATTGTGGCGTTAGGGCAGAATTTTTCTACATTGTTTGTCACTCGATCATCAAAACGAACGCCTAACGCAAGAATAACATCTGCATTGGCCATGGCTTTATTCGCTTCTAATGAACCATGCATACCTAGCATACCTAAAAAGTTTTCATGAACACCTGAAATGCCACCTAAGCCCATTAATGTATTGGTGATAGGAGCTTTTAGTGTTTCAACAAGCTTTGTTAATTGCGCGCTACTGTCTGAAAGAACAATTCCCCCACCAGAATAAACAACCAATTTTTTAGCTGCTGTTATGGCTTTAACTGCTTTGGCAATTTGTTTAGGATGGCCTTTTTCATTAGGGTTATAAGATCGCATTTTTACGTCTTTATCCATGATAAATTTACCTGGATTTTGAGGCACAAGAATATCTTTAGGCAACTCAACAACAACAGGCCCAGGTCGACCAGAATTAGCAAGGTAAAAAGCTTTAGCGATAGCATCAGGAATACCTTCAACATCTCGACAACTAAAGCTGTGCTTAACGATGGGTCTAGTACAGCCTACAATATCGGTTTCTTGAAAGGCATCATTGCCAATAAGAGAGCTAGCAACTTGTCCCGCTAAAATGACCATTGGAATAGAGTCCATATAAGCCGTTGCAATACCTGTTACACAGTTTGTTGCACCTGGCCCTGATGTTGCTAAAACAACACCTACCTCTCCAGTAGCTCTTGTATAGCCATCGGCCATGTGCGTAGCCGCTTGCTCATGCCTTACAAGAATATGCTCTATTTCACTTTGCTGAAATATAGCATCGTATATATCAAGTACCGAGCCACCTGGGTAACCAAATATATATTTAACCTTAAGTGACGATAATGACTTAATTACTAATTCAGCACCGCTAAAGAGCTCTTTTTTCATCTTATAACCTTGTTTAAATTTAAATTTTTGTAATTATTTATATGTAAAATGAGATACTTTCTAATTATTTAGTTAAAGTTTTGTAAAAAACAACAAACCTGTTTACGCTAAGTTTGTTTAGTATAAATGAAATGTGAAGCTTGAGGTATTTAGTTGATAGATTTTCACTAATTATTTTTCTTATCTAAATAAAAACATTTCACCTTTAGAGATAGACCCGATAAACCCTCAGTTAAAAAAACAGCAAAAAACGATTGATTAGTACGTTTTTATACAGTTAATTTACTCAATTCTAGATAAATAAATACATATTAGATCTAGAATAAGGTATAACTAGTTTAAAATATTTTAAAAATTTAATGGAGTAAGCAATGATTAAACTTAAATCCCTTTTTGCGGCTGCACTTGTTGTTCTTGTTGCAAGTTGTTCTTCAACCTATGAAGCTAAAGTTAACTTTGACAAAAATAGTGAAGTTGATATGTCTACCTACAAAACATTTGCTTGGTTAACTAAAGACAGAATTTTGGTCACACCTGCAGATATTAACCCTGTTATGAAACTTAGAATCGATGATCAAATCGAACAAGCTTTTATTGCAAAAGGTTATATATTAATTGAAGATCCAGAGTCGGCTGATTTTACTATTTCTTATACAATAGGAAGTCGCGATAAAATTAAAGTAAGTAGCTACCCTACTACCTATAATACAGGTTTTGGCTGGGGCAGAGGTTACTACGGTGGTTACTATGGTGGTATGTACGGTACTTCAATGGGTACAGAAACGCATGTAAGACAGTACACTGAAGGTAACTTAGCGATTGATATTTATGATGTAAAAACACATCAACCAGCATGGCATGGTTGGGCTGTTAAACGCATTACAAGCGAAGATAAAGAAACACCTGTTACGGTAATTCGTGCAACTATCGATAAAGTTGTTGGTCAGCTTTAATAAAAGCTTTAGCAAGAACTAATAAAAAAACGGCCTGAGCCGTTTTTTTTATGTCTTATTTTTTTTGACTAACTTTTGTATCTAACTTTCACTATCTAAATTATAGTGCACGCTTAACAAATTTAGCGGTAACCATCATAGGGCCTACGCCATCAACTTTACAATCAAGTTGATGGTCCTTGCCCTCTACAATCCTTTTGATAATAGCCTTGGTGCCTACTTTAATTACCTGAGAACTGGCTTTTATTTTCAGATCTTTAATCATAGTCACCTTATCGCCTTCTTGTAATTTAGCGCCATTAACGTCAACAACGCTATTTGCCTCCTCTTCATCAGCTATATCTTTTAAAGTCCACTCGTGGCCACATTCAGGACAGATAAAAAGGCTTTGATCTTGATAAACATAAGTGGAGTTACACTGTGGGCAAGGAGGCATCGACATAATTTTTCGCTTATTTATGAGGTTAAAAGTTAAAGGCTTAAGGTTAAAGGTTAAAAACTGAAGATCTATAAAAAAAAATCGTAATCGACTTCCTGTTTTTTCAAAATCTTGATTTCATGAGATTTAATGGTTCATTGGCTTTAGTTCATAGCATATCTCCAACTTTGAGGCTTCGATATTCGGGCTCAACATATAGCTCAGATATTTCACCAAAAAATCCACTCGCATGAATAGAGGCACACTCATGAAGTGTTATTATACCTAAGTTCTTATCATTTTACTTAGCACTTTTCTGCGCTATTTTCTTTGCAATAAACAGCCATATTTTATCTCGATCAAGTAAGTCCTTCCTCTCTTCAAATAGACTCGAAGATAAAATCGTTTATTCTGCAGTAGGTTCAAGCAAGAGCATTTCGACAAGTTAAACAATAAAAACAGATATTTAAGTTATTCATAATATGACAAGCGCTAACAGGACAGGCATGTTAGTCTATAAACGTTTTAAACCTATCGATTTAAAAAACATCGCAACATTTAAGGATACATATGTCTAATTTATATGATTTCACTGTAAATAATAACAAAGGCGAGTCTACGCCTTTATCAAACTATGAAGGTAAGGTTTTACTTATAGTCAACACAGCAAGTGCATGTGGCTTTACCCCCCAATATGCAGGTTTAGAGACTTTATACAAAAAATACCAAGAAAAAGGTTTCGAAATATTAGCTTTCCCTTGTAACCAGTTTGGTCAACAAGAGAAGGAAGACGATGCTGGAATTAAAAACTTTTGCGACTTGAATTTTAATATCAGCTTTGATTTGTTCGCAAAGATTGATGTAAATGGTGAGAATGCCTCACCACTCTTTGATTATTTAACAGAGCAGGCTAAAGGCATTTTAGGTAGCAAAAAAATAAAGTGGAATTTCACTAAGTTTTTAGTAAACCAAAAAGGTGATGTATTAAAGCGATATGCTAGCGTGGATAAACCAGAGAAAATTGAGCGCGACATTGTTAAGCTATTAAATTAAGGGGAAGAGCTAGTTTCGAGTTACTCGTAAGCTCGAAGCTTGTCTTCGCTCTTTACTTCAAGCTGACAGCT
>CAWVWK010000186.1:0-4925 GCA_963933725.1 uncultured Colwellia sp. | reverse complement strand
TATACCGTATCCACCCTATTTTGGGTAGGGAGTCCATACATCTCGGTGGTAAAAAGGGCTTATGGCTTGTTTTCTGAAACCTCTTTGCATTGTGCCTGTAAGCCTGAAGGCTCACCTACAACAATGTGTCCAACTCTGCTTGATGTTTTACGCAAACCTGCTTATGGCTTGACCTTGCTCGATTCACGTTTTTTACTTAAAGCTGACAGCTCAAAACTTTTAACTTGTCCTTTCCTCTGTGAAGCGAAGCGCCTCGGTGACCTCGGTGGTAAAAAAGGGCTTATGGCTTGACCTTACTCGAAACCAGGTTCTCGCTTTGCAAATAAAAGTAACTTATTCAAACAAAAATTACGTGTACATTTTTTACCTATTAGGGCAGAATGTGCGCATTAAAATAATTCTATTAATATATTTCTCGAAGATGCTGTTTTTGCATTAAAAGTGCATAGCAGCTAGCTTTGGTTTTATCTCTGTTTGAAGGAACTACTATGTTTACACGTAACATGAATATCGCTGATTTTGATCCAGAACTATACCAAGCAATGAGCAGTGAGGTTGTTCGTCAAGAAGACCACATTGAACTTATCGCATCTGAAAACTACTGTAGCCCACGTGTTCTTGAAGCACAGGGTTCACAATTAACAAATAAGTATGCAGAGGGCTACCCTGGTAAGCGTTATTATGGCGGTTGTGAATTCGTAGATGTTGCAGAGCAACTTGCCATTGACCGTGCAAAAGAATTATTTGGCGCAACTTATGCGAATGTTCAACCACATGCTGGTTCACAAGCAAACGCTGCTGTTTTCCAAGCGTTAGTTACGCCTGGCGGAAAAGTATTAGGTATGAGTTTAGCGCACGGTGGCCATTTAACTCATGGATCACACGTTAACTTTTCAGGTAAATCTTACGAAGCGTTTCAATACGGTTTGCACCCTGAAACAGGCGATATCGATTATGAAGAATTAGAACGTTTAGCGCATGAGCATAAACCTGAAATGATCATCGGTGGTTTTTCGGCGTTTTCTGGTATTGTTGACTGGGCACGTATGCGTAAAATTGCCGACAGCGTAGATGCTATATTCTTCGTTGATATGGCTCACGTTGCAGGTTTGGTTGCTGCGGGGTTATATCCAAACCCATTACCACACGCGCATGTTGTTACAACCACAACGCATAAAACATTAGCTGGCCCACGTGGTGGCTTAATTGTTTCTGCATGTGACGATGAAGCGATTTACAAAAAATTAAACAGTGCTGTTTTCCCTGGTGGTCAAGGCGGTCCTTTAATGCATATTATTGCAGCGAAAGCGGTTGCTTTTAAAGAAGCATTGTCGCCAGAGTTTAAAGTATACCAACAAAATGTTTTAGACAATGCTAAAGCGATGGTTGCTGTACTTCAAGAACGCGGTTATAAAGTAGTATCTAACGGTACTGAAAACCACTTATTATTGCTTGATTTAATCGACAAAGATATTACAGGTAAGGATGCTGATGCGGCTTTAGGTAGAGCTCACATCACGGTAAATAAAAATTCAGTACCAAACGATCCTCGTTCTCCGTTTGTAACAAGTGGTTTGCGTCTAGGTACGCCTGCTATTACTCGCCGTGGTTTTGGTTTAGAAGAAACTAAAGCATTAACCGGTTGGATATGTGATATTTTAGATGATATTGAAAATGAATCTGTTGTCACTAGAGTACAAGGTCAAGTTCAAGAACTTTGTTCTCGCTTCCCTGTTTATGCTTAATGCAATATAAAACAAGATAAAGGAATGAGAACTGATTACACTTTTATTATCGCACTTTAAAAATTTCGATAGATAGAACTGTGTTTTACTCATTTATACGTTAAAATGGTCGCTCTAAGCGACCATTTTTGATCTAGGCTTTGTATAGTATAAGTCTTTTCACCTTAGCTAAAACAATGAACAACAGATAATTATAAATAGGTACCCAATGTATTGTCCTTTTTGTGGAGCACAAGAAACAAAAGTTATCGACTCTAGGCTTGTAGCTGACGGCCATCAAATAAGACGTCGTCGAGAATGTTTGAGCTGTAAAGAGCGCTATACAACGTTTGAGACAGCAGAGCTTTTAATGCCTCGTATTATTAAGCGAGATGGGAGCCGTGAACCTTTTAATGAAGATAAAATGCTGAGTGGTTTAACACGTGCTTTAGAGAAAAGGCCAGTTAGTGTTGAGCAAATAGAACTTGCCATTAATACCTTGAAGACTCAACTACGATCAACAGGTGAACGAGAAGTGGCAAGTGAAACCCTTGGCACTTTAATTATGGAGCAGTTAAAAGAGTTAGATAAAGTTGCCTATTTACGGTTTGCCTCGGTGTATTTATCCTTTGAAGATATCAGTGAATTTGCAGATGAAATTGCGCGCTTAAGACCTGATGTTAAAAAACGTAAAGTTAAAGTAATTAAAAAAAATTAAAACTTGGGAATGAATAAATGGCAACAGCGTTTTCTTTAGAAGATCACCAATACATGGCTAGGGCAATTACTTTAGCCAAAAAAGGTCACTATACAACATCGCCTAACCCTAGGGTTGGCTGTGTACTTGTTAACGAAGGTAAGGTGATTGGCGAAGGTTTTCATTTTAAAGCAGGAGAAGGTCATGCTGAAGTAAATGCCATTGCTCAAGCGAAGACAAATGCGCCTGATTTAATTAAAGGGGCGACAGCTTATGTCACATTAGAGCCTTGTAGTCATTTTGGCAAAACCCCGCCATGTGCTCAAGCCTTAATTGAACATGGTATCAAGAAAGTTATCGCCGCCATGGTTGATCCAAACCCACAAGTTTCAGGCAATGGACTTAAAATGCTTCAAGCACAAGGTGTAGAAGTGCACGCAGGCTTGTTATCCCAAGAATCAGAAAAGCTCAATGTAGGCTTCATCAAAAAAATGCGTGCCAACTTTCCTTATGTTCGCTGTAAGCTAGCTTCAAGTTTAGATGGTAAAACAGCAATGAAATCGGGTGAAAGTAAATGGATTACATCGACACAAGCAAGAGAAGACGTACAAAGGTTAAGAGCCCAAAGTTGCGCTATAATCAGTGGCTGTGATTCAGTTTTATTCGATAATGCTAAAATGAATGTTCGTTGGAATGAACTGGGTGATTTAAAAGATTCTTATTTAGAGTCAACCGTTAGACAACCTATTAGAGTTATTATCGATGGGCAAAATAGGCTGACCCCAAACTTAGCTTTGTTTAAACAAGAATCACCTGTGATTATTTTTACTCAGAGCCTTGAAAAACAGCATCATTGGCCTCATTTTGTTAAGCATGTGGTAGTGCCCACGGTTGAAAGTAAAGTGAATCAAAATATAGCCGGACAAAGCCAAGGTGCTCATAAAAAGTTAGATTTAAAAGCTATTTTAAAATACTTATCTCAAGAGGGGATGAACGATATTCTAATTGAGTCGGGTTCAATACTTGCGGGGGCTTTTATTGAACAAAACTTAGTTGATGAATTGATTTTATATCAAGCGCCTAAATTACTTGGTAGTGAAGGTAAAAGCTTAGTTGATTTACCAAATACCATTAAATTAGAAGATGCAAAAGCATTAACACTTAACAGTGTTGTAATGGTGGGAAGCGATATTCGTTTAACCGCTACTTTTCAAAAAGATTAAAGAACAGGAATCGAGATGTTTACAGGTATAATTGAAGCAGTAGGTACGATTAAAGCGATTAATGTAAACGGCGAAGGTGCTCGTTTAGTGATTGCAACAAACACCCTTGATATGAGTGATGTGAAACTTGGCGATTCTATCGCAACGAATGGTATTTGTTTAACCGTTGTTGATTTTGATAAGCACAGTTATAGCGCCGATGTATCGAACGAAACACTTGAGCGAACAGGTTTTGCCAACTATGGTGTAGGAATGCAGGTGAATTTAGAAAAAGCCATGTTAGCTAGCACGCGTTTTGGCGGGCATATGGTATCTGGCCATGTTGACGGCATTTCAGAGATTGTTAGCATTAAAAATAACGGAAACAGTATTGAATACTGGTTAAGCATGCCTAAAGCATTAGCTCATTATATTGCAGAAAAAGGCTCTGTTACTATAGATGGAACAAGCCTTACCGTAAATGCACTAAAAGATAATCAGTTTAGGCTAACGATTGTACCTCATACGGTTAAAGAAACAGTTTTCTCACAATACAAGGTAGGCACTAAAGTAAACTTAGAAGTTGATTTAATCGCCCGTTACCTTGAAAGACTATTAACCAAAGAAGAGCACACTCAAACTAAGCCTTCAGGTATTAATGAAAGCCTATTGCACAAAACTGGTTTCATTAAATAGATCTATATATTTTTGCCTTTGTTCATTATAAAAACGCAGAAAATTTGAACCAAATACTTGAAATACAATTTAAGAGATAAAAATGAATTTAAATACTCCTCAGGAAATAATTGCAGATATTGCTTTAGGTAAAATGATCATTTTAATGGACGATGAAGATCGAGAAAATGAAGGTGATTTTATCATGGCGGCTGAAAAGGTAACCCCTGAAGCGATCAACTTTATGGCTACTCATGGTCGTGGCTTAATTTGTATGCCAATGTCACGAGAAAAATGTGAAACGCTTAAGTTACCTTTGATGGTTGATAAAAACGACGCGCAATTTAGCACGAATTTTACGGTATCTATTGAAGCAGCAACAGGTGTTACTACCGGTATTTCTGCAGCAGATAGAGCGGTAACTGTACTTGCCGCAGCTGATAAAAATGCAACACATTTAAGCATTGTACAACCGGGTCATATCTTTCCATTAATAGCGAAAGATGGCGGTGTATTAAATAGAGCAGGACATACTGAAGCGGGTGTTGATTTAGCCCGTATGGCTGATTTAGAGCCTGCTGCTGTAATTGTTGAAATACTCAATGAAGATGGCACCATGGCGCGTCG
>CAWVWK010000185.1:0-5031 GCA_963933725.1 uncultured Colwellia sp. | reverse complement strand
CTTCAGCACTTATGTTGCCACATCGCCATAAAATGAATTTAGTAGCTGGTATTATTGCTTTTATTCTTATGGTGCTATTTGTTCAAGCTGGCGGAAATAATAGTTACTTAATTATTATGACGGCTATTGCTCTTGTATTTGGTTGGCATTTAGTGGCATCTATTGGTGGTGCAGACATGCCAGTCGTTGTTTCTATGCTTAATTCATATTCTGGTTGGGCCGCTGCTGCTGCAGGTTTTATGCTAAGTAATGACTTACTTATCATTACGGGTGCTTTGGTGGGCTCATCTGGTGCGATATTGTCTTACATCATGTGTAAAGCAATGAACCGTTCATTTATCAGCGTTATTGCCGGTGGTTTCGGTACCGACGTTGTTGTTGATAGCGATGTTGACTATGGCGACCATGTAGAAATTCAAGCAGATGCGGTTGCAGATGCCTTAGTAAATGCAAAGTCTGTTGTTATTGCACCAGGTTACGGTATGGCAGTTGCTCAAGCACAATATCCAGTTTACGACTTGACGCAAAAGCTTATTAATAAAGGTATAACAGTACGTTTCGCTATTCACCCTGTAGCAGGTCGTTTACCGGGTCATATGAATGTTTTATTAGCAGAAGCTAAAGTGCCTTATGACATTGTATTAGGAATGGAAGAAATTAACGATGACTTTCCTGAAACAGATGTTGTTTTAGTTATTGGTGCAAATGATACTGTAAACCCTGCCGCAGCAGAAGATCCTACTAGCCCAATTGCGGGTATGCCGGTTCTTGAGGTTTGGAATGCAAAACAAGTTGTTGTATTCAAGCGTTCAATGAATGCAGGATATGCGGGCGTACAAAACCCACTATTCTTTAAAGACAACACGCAAATGTTATTTGGTGATGCCAAAGATACTGTAGAGCAAATATCTAAAGCATTATAAGCTGAAATTTTTAAGCTTTAAGTTGGAAGCAAAAAACTAGACTTTATATTATTTGCTTTCTTCTGGTATCTTTTTTATTGGGTTTAAATAAAAAGGGGCTGTATTTAATATACAGCCCCTTTCGATTTTTTAGATTAAAAACTCTTTTGAACAATAAATTATTGTTGCTTGTTTTTCATCATACGACCTTGCTCAACCTTCCACTCTCTATCTTTTATGTCAGCGCGTTTGTCGTGGTCTTTTTTACCTTTACCAAGATAAAACTCTAATTTAACCCAGCATTTTTTCCAATACATGGCTGTTGCTATTAAAGAGTAGCCATTGCGCTCTACAGCTGCACTCAGTTTATCTAGTTCACGTCTATTTAATAATAGCTTACGCGGCCTTGTGGGCTCACAAACAACATGTGTTGAAGCTTGAATTAACGGGTGTATTTCAGCACCTACAAGGTATGCTTCACCGTCTTTAATATGAACATAGCAATCCGATATATTCACTTTACCTTGGCGAATACTTTTTATTTCCCAGCCTTGAAGATTCATACCACCTTCAAACTTATCAGTAAGGGTGTAGTTATGACGGGCTTTCTTATTTAAAGCGATGGTATTGGTGTTCGATTTTTTTGATTTATGCTTTGCCATTTAACTTCCAGTATTTCAATTTTTTGCCTGCTTTATCTATTTTTTGGCTTATTGAAATAGATTTATTTTTATATCAATTCGAGCATACTCTTCAAAAAGATAAATTATTCGACATTTTAACTGATTCGATATGATGCTATATATTATACCTGTATATAATACCAAGTCTATTAATTAACGGCTCATTTTTGATGGCGGAAATAGGCTCGCTCTGAAGGAAAGACTGCGTTATAAAACTATACTAAAGCTTATCAGCCACTAGGTTTTTAGTTTCATTTTGTTATACTTCCCTAAATCGAGTTGTAAGGAATTTTATGCCAACCATAAGCCGTAGTGCGTTAGTTATGTATAACGTTGATCAAATGCATGCACTGATCAATGATATTGTAGCTTACCCTGACTTTTTACCTGAATGTGGTGATAGTAAAATTATTAGTGAAGAAGAAAATTCAGTAACAGCCTCTTTACTCGTGAGCAAAGCTGGCTTTAAGAAATGGTTTACAACTAAAAACACTTTTATTTCTAAACACAAAATTCAACTTGAGTTAGTTGATGGGCCCTTTAACAAGTTAGTAGGATATTGGCAATTAACACCATTGTCTGAAGAGGCTTGCAAGGTGAGTTTAGAGTTAGAATATGAATTTACCAGTAAGGTATTTGATTTAGCTTTTGGTCGAATTTTTGACAGCTTAACCAATAGTATGGTGAAGTCTTTTACACAACGCGCTAAAGTCGTTTATGGTAATTAAACTTAATATTAGCGAAACGATCGCTAATATTATTTATACGAGCACAACCTAGTAGCAAATAAAACGGTTAAATATGACAGACACAAATGAACACATTGAAATCGAAGTTGTCTACGGACTTCCAAACAAGCAACAGATACTAACGGTTCGTGTTGAGCAAGGCTGTACTGTCGAAGAGGCAATTGTTGCTTCAGGTATGTTAAGTTTATTTGAAGAGATTGACCTAAAGGTAAATAAAGTAGGAATCTGGAACAAGGCGACTAAACTTTCAACAGAACTTGAAGATCTCGACCGTATCGAAATTTATCGCCCGTTAATTGCAGATCCTAAAGAAGTTAGAAAACGCCGTGCTGAAAAAGCCGTTAAAGAGGGAAGAGCAGATAAAACTACCGGCGGTCGCGTAAACCCATTAAGAGCTGAGCCTAAATCATCTTAACCCCTTTCTAAGTTTCTTTAGGTTTTGTCTTTATTATTAAATACAGGCTTTTAATACATCACCTACAAGTAATATTTTGATTACTCCTTGTTTGATCTTTTCCATCACCGTTAATATCTGCACTGGCATAAAGTCTTCCTGATATTGCCACCACGATACCCCGTGAAAAATCTGTGTATTGATTTGGACAGTACTTTAAAGTGCCATTACTTCCCCAGCCACTTGTTCTTCCGGTAGGCGCATATTTTATTCGTGTTCTACCTAGACCATATTCAAGTCTATCGCCATTAGTTACCATCGATTTGGTCGTGATAATCACCTCCTTTGTCCCTGCATCGTATTGGTTATTATTATTGTGATCGGTGAATACTGAAAGTTTGCTTTGCCAATCGGTTGAACAAGAGTTGCTGGCGTTCAGTGGGCATAAAACGACAGGCACCTGTAAGTTGATGGCACTATTTCTGGTGGTAAGTAACAATCGGGTAAGTCGAGCTATTTGGTTATCTACACGTGTTTTAACTAAAAATGTTTGATAGTTAGGTAGGGCTATCGCAGAGATAATCGCAACAAGTGAGATAGTTACCATTAATTCTATTAGGGTAAAACCGTTAGGTTGGTAATATAGCTTATGATTTGCAATGTGAAATAAGTGAGCTTTATAAAACTTTACAGAAGGGGAATCGTTAATCTTGAAACGAGTTGCGCTAAACATAAAAAATCCATTTTTTTAAGTAAGTCCTTGTTTAGTTATAGCGCAACTTTTCGTTAGTGCAATATCTTGGCTTAATGTTTTATATACTTAAATCTTCAATATCATAGATAGTTGGTATGGCGAGTCTTTTATGTTGAGTTCGCTTATAAATGTCAATAATATGAGCGTTAACTTCAGCGCTTACTTGTTTGCCTTCAAGGAAGTCATCCAATTGGTCGTATGTTATTCCCAAAGCATCCTCATCGGTTTTACCTGGGTCTAAGTCTTCTAAATCAGCGGTAGGTGCTTTTTTAACTAAAATTTCTGGCGCGCCAAGGGTTTGGGCTAATTGTCTTACTTGTCTTTTTGATAAACCAAAAAGAGGCGCTAAATCGCAAGCGCCATCACCCCACTTGGTAAAAAATCCGGTGATATTTTCTGCACTATGATCTGTGCCAATAACCAAACCTCCTAAAATACCTGCAATGTTATATTGCATAACCATTCGAGCGCGAGCTTTTAAATTACCTTTTGAAAAATCAATTTGAGCTTCGTTAGCTGATAATAAGTTTTCAGATTGTAAGGCCTTTAATGTTTCGTTATGGATACCGTCAGCACCATTTAAAATGTTCGTCGTTAAACAATGAGAAGGTTGGATGAATTTTACTGCTTGCTGAGCATCATCTTCGTCGGCCTGAACACCATAAGGTAGTCTCACTGCTATGAATTGATAAGTCTTTTCTTGTTGCTCTTGGTTAAGTTCGTTTACAGCAAGTTGGGCTAATCTACCACAGGTTGAAGAATCTACACCACCACTAATACCAAGTACTAAGGAGGTTAAGCCAGATTGTGTAAGAATTGTTTTTATGAAGTTTACACGACGCTCTATTTCAAGCTTTGCATTAATAACAGGTAATACTTTCATTTCTTCGACGATGAGTTGCTGATTCATTGTATTGCTATATCCAATTGTTGTTTTCAAGTATTAATTATAATTTCGAGTTTATCAAATAACTATCTTTAACAACAAGTATATAAACTTAAATATTATTTTAACTGACATCGGCTGCTAACAATCTATTGAAATTAGGTTTATTGTCAGTTAGAGCACTTTAATTTTTAAACAATCGAACTAAGTCTAGTTAAGTATTGGTATATTCATTGAAATTGAGTATATAATTGTTAAATAACAAACTTATAAGGCACTGGACTTGAGATGAAAAAAATAGAAGCGATTATTAAACCCTTTAAACTAGATGACGTTAGAGAGGCGTTAGGTGAAATTGGTGTGATGGGTATGACGGTATCTGAAGTTAAGGGCTTTGGTCGTCAGAAAGGTCATACAGAACTATACCGCGGTGCTGAGTATATGGTTGATTTTTTACCTAAAGTAAAACTTGAAATAGTCATTGCTAAAGATGACGTAGAGCGTTGTGTTAATACTATTTTATCTGCGGCCCAAACAGGCAAAATAGGTGATGGTAAAATATTTATTACTGATGTAGAGCGTGTTATTAGAATCAGAACGGGTGAAGAAAACTTAGACGCTATTTAGTACTAGTTTCTCAGCGAATTACACAAATTAAGAAAC
>CAWVWK010000184.1:0-5032 GCA_963933725.1 uncultured Colwellia sp. | reverse complement strand
ATACCTAGGCAATTATCCTGACCGACCATTTTTCTGGGCTGCATACGCGCATGCGATGGGTAATTCGAGCGGTAATTTCAAAGAATACTGGGATTTTGTACGCGCAGAACGTCAAGTTCAAGGTGGCTTCATTTGGGATTGGATGGACCAAGGTTTAGTCCAAAAAGATGAAAATGGACAAGAGTTTTGGGCATACGGTGGTGACTTCGAACCAGCGGGAATGCACAATGATGCAAACTTTGTTTTAAATGGTTTAATTAATCCAGACAGAACGCCTCACCCAGGTTTATTTGAAGTTAAAAAAGTCTATCAAGACCTTCACTTCAGTAAAGTTGGTAAAGGTGAATTTGAGCTGTATAACGAAAAATTCTTTACTGACAGCTCAGATAGCAATATCGGATGGCGTTTAATTGAAGACGGTGTTGTGGTTAAAACAGGTGATGTAAACGTTGTAGCTGATGCTCAAAGCAAAGTTAAATTCAGCTTGAAAAAACAACTTTCAAAACTGACTAAAGACAAAGAGTACTTTGTTAACTTTTATGCCACAGCAAAGGGGCAACATCCTTTAGTTAAAGAAGGTCACTTACTGGCAAGCGAACAGATCCTCCTACAAAAAGGAACACCAGTACCATTTTCAACCAATGATTCGGGTAAGGTATCAGTTGACCAAAAAGCTGACTCAACCGTCGTTTCAGCAGGCGATGCCCTGTTAACGTTTGATAAAGCAGGTTATTTATCTTCATACATGGTAAATGAAACTGAGTTAATAAAAGAAGCCCTTAAATTTAACTTATGGCGTGCACCAACAGACAATGACTTTGGTGGCGGTCCTAACGCTTTAGTCTACCGTGCTCAACTTTATAAAACGGCGACCAACAATCAACAAGGTCAAGGGGTTAAACTTATTTCCTCTACGGCAAACTATGCAGTATTAGAACAAGTTGTTTTACTCGAAGAAGCGGAGTCCACTGTTACTTATCAATATACAATTAACGGCCAAGGAGAACTAAAAATAGATGTTCAATTTGATTTTTCAGGCAACCCTAATGAAGAAGTAAACATTCCTGGTCAAGTTGTTAAAAAGTGGCAGAAAAAACCCATGAAGTTTAGTGAAATACCGCGTATTGGCACTAATTTCCAAATGCCAGTTAGTTTTGATCAAGTGAGCTATTATGGTCGTGGTCCACACGAAAACTATTGGGATCGTAAAACCTCTGCTTTTGTCGGCATCTATCAAGGTGAAGTAAAAGACATGGCATTTGATTACATTCGTCCACAAGAAAATGGTAACCGCAGTGACTTACGTTGGGCAACATTGACCAACAAAGATGGCTTAGGACTTAAGATCTCAGGCAATGTATTTGACTTTAGTACTCATCATCAACCGCAAAGTGACTTTGACCCAGGTACTGAAAAAGCACAACGTCATCACACTGACATAGTCAAACAAGACTTAGTGAATGTGAACGTTGACTTTAAACAGACTGGTGTTGGTGGCGACAACAGTTGGGGTGCATCTGCGTGGAAGAAGTATCAACTAAAACCACAAGACTACAAATATTCGTTTACGTTAACGCCTATTGACGAAGCGCCGTCGTATAAAACAGAGCAAACTATCAAAATAGGAACGCATAACAAGTTGTAATCAGTAATAAACGATAAAGCCCAAACAATGCCATATTGTTTGGGCTTTTTATTACTTGAATTAATAAAAACATAGAACGATAGAACGATTGATATATTTTAAAGAGATTTTTTGATGAGAAGACTAAAACTATGCTTGATATTAGCTATCAGTTTCACTATTAACGCAAAAGAAAGTACAAATGAAAGCTCACCTGAAAAGAAGAGTCAAGTAACAGCAAACATTCCTTACTATAGTCAAGCAATAACAGATAAAAACAGCTATATGCAAGAGCGCGCGGTTTTAGATGTATATTGCCCTGAAAGTACCGCACTTTTACCAACGATTGTTTGGTTCCACGGTGGCGGCTTAAGTGGTGGCGAAAAACATATCCCTAAAGCACTTAAAAATAAGGGGATTTGTGTTGTCGCGCCAAACTACCGTTTGCATCCAAAAGTTAAATCACCAGTATATATAGAAGATGCTGCAGCGGCCGTTGCTTGGGTGTTTAGAAATATAAACGATCATGGTGGTGATCCTTCACTAATTTTTGTATCTGGTCATTCTGCTGGTGGGTATCTTGCGAGTATGGTCGGTCTAGATAAGCGGTGGTTGTCTGTTCACGATATTAATGCCAATGATATTGCTGGATTAATACCTTTTAGTGGTCACACAATTACCCACTTTACCATTCGTAAAGAAAGAGGTATAAGCGGCAAACGTCCTGTTATCGATGATATGGCACCACTTTATTATGTGCGTTCAGATGCCCCGCCACTTTTATTAATAACCGGCGATAGAGAACTCGAAATGCTTGGCCGCTATGAAGAAAACGCCTATATGATGCGCATGATGAAAGTTGCAGGTCATCGACAGACAAGGCTTTTGGAATTAGACGGTTATGGTCACAATATTATTGCGCCTGCTTTACCTTTATTACTTAATGAGGTTAATCGTATACAAAACAAGTAAACATATTAGCGGCCACTCAGTAACAGATCATCAACACATTGCTTATCCTTTGTTATGAATCACTCTAGAAACGGTTGCAATGGCAGCACCTGCAACTTTTGCAACATCATTAATTGTCGTCATGGTAAAATAATTTTCTTATTTATTACTGTTAATAAATGTCTCTATAACACCTATTTGTCCTTACTTTTGTGTTAAATTTATTTGCAATATGGCCTCATGAATGGGGAAGGTAGAGCGAAGTTGGAAGCCGAGGCTAACTTTTGAATTGAAATTTGCCTTATATTAAGAAAAGCTAGCAATAACAAGCTTTTTCAATTGATTTTTCAAGGGGGTGGTAAAAGCTCTTCAAGCGAGTTTAGCTTCAATATAACAACGCATCAATACATTTTTAACCCGCTTATTGAATTGATGAGTAACCCCGTGACTCAGCTTTGCTTTGATCACGGGATTTTCTCGACTGGTTTTATAAAGCTAAGTCTTTACTATCAATTTTTAATGCACTAGCACTCGCCTTGATTTTAGCACCATTTAATGATGCGCCGATGCGAATCAAAATAGCGGCTTTACCTTGCTGTGTTAACGCAGAATGAGTCTCTACTATTTCAAGTTCACCCTCTACTTCAAAATCGATATTTACGTCGTTTGTCGGTACACTATTTCCTTGCGCATCAATTAACTCAGCATAAGCAAAAATCACATCTTTAGTACCTGCAACAGGTGCTTTACCGCTTTCATCAATCGTTAATTTAATTGAGTGAGCCGCTTGAGGTGTTGTTACCTGATGTTGTGTAACAAACTCTCCATTAATAAACCCTTTTGCAATAAGCTGACCTGCTTTAAAGCGTTTTAAGTCAAACTCGAAAGGAGGATGAGCGAGTAGTGTTGAGTACTTATTGGTGCTTGGTTTATTTCTAGATATAAGCTGTCCATTTAACCATAACTCTACTTCATCAGTATTACTAAAAACACGTACTTTCGTTGATGATTTTTGAGTCCATTCACTGGCAATATAAGCCATTGCGCCAGAGTCAAACAAAGGTGACTTTTCACTCGCATCACGCTGACTTTGGAAGAAATAATAGCTGTATTTAGGCAAACGATGAATGCTCATAATACCTGACGCTTCAAGATCTGGTGAATAACCGCGGTTATAATCAAACATTACCCAATAACCATCTGCAAATGCAGGGGTAGTGAAATTGTCATTATGGGCTTCTTGTAAATTAAGTGCCTGTTGCAATAACCTAGCTTCACCGGAATTTAATAACTGTCTACTTGTGCGCGCTTCTTCTTTTAAATCAGCCCAGTCATCTTGATTTAACCCAGCATTTTGCGCGTAATATTCCCAATCACCATATTCTGAAACGCTATAAGGTTTAGTCGGCGTTTCATAGTGTTTTTGTCTATGCTGACGCGCTTGTAAATAAATATCAAACGCTGGTAACCACCCTGCCGCTAAACGTGTTGAGTCTTCTTGGTGAACAACCGTCTTTAACTGCTCAACAAAAGGTGCTGGCATTGCAGATTCATTTAATGAGCACTCCCATGCAAGCACACTGGGGTGATTTCGATCTCGTCTAATAAGATCCCGACAAGTTTGTAGTATTTGTGCTTTAAACTCAGGCGTATCAGCATAATATTGCCAGCCTAATATTGCATCTAACAGTACTAAACCTAACTCATCTGCGGCGTCCATAAATGCTTTTGAATGGGGGTAATGAGAAAGTCTTACATAATCAAAACCCGCTGATTTTATTTTTACAGCATCACGATAATCTGCTTGTGGCGATGTAGCATAGCCTACATGAGGGTATTCTTGGTGACGATTTACCCCTCGTAAGAAAGTCACTTCGCCGTTAATTAATAATTGATGCTTGTCGTTAAATTCAAATGTTCGTAAACCAATGCGTGTCTGCTTTTGTTCAATTAACTTATCGTCTAAATAAATTTCACTAACCAATTGATATAAATTAGGATTTTTAGGACTCCATAATTGCCCATTTTTAACCGTTAGTTGTTGGCTGAATTGTTTATCCGTATTCGCTAACAAGTGTGCAGTTTTATCCTCTACTTGGCTGATAAGTTGGTTTCCAAAAAATAACTTCTGTTTTAGAACAAAGTCTTTATTTTCAGTATATTGATTGGCGATATGAGTTTTAACATCAATAACAGATTTGGCTGTGTTTATTTCAGGGAAAGTTACAAATAAGCCACCACTAGCTACATTGTTAGCGTGAATTTCATCGGTAATATGAAGTGGATTTTTAATTAATAAATTTACATCACGATATAAACCACCATAGGTATTGAAATCTAGTGTTTTTAATGGCTTAGGGCCTATATCAGGGTTATCAACATTAAGGAGTTTAACTTTTACAAGGTTAGTTCCCTGATAGTTTAAGTCATTCGTTATATCGATGGTAAACGGTAAAT
>CAWVWK010000183.1:0-5056 GCA_963933725.1 uncultured Colwellia sp. | reverse complement strand
TACTTAGGTGGTCGATACATTATGGTAGCGGTTATTCCTGTTTCGGCTCATTATAGCGTCGATGGCGAGTTAAATATTTCTGCAGCACAGCATCTTGATACTAACAAAATTCAACTTGCAGCGAGAATAGATTTATTTGATTTTGAACAAAATGCCAGTGGTAACCGCTATGTATCTTTTATTAAAGGCCGTGTAGGACGTAAAGTTTCAGACTTTTTCCTTGAATTTTTAGGCTGTAAAGAAGGCTTGAATGCAAAAGAGCAAACACAAACTTTAGTAAAGGCTGTTGAAGACTTTGTTAGCGTTAGTCAGCTTGATCCAGGTGAAAAACAACAGGCCAGAAAAGAATTGTTGGGCTATTGTAAAGAACAAAAAGCAAGCTCTCAAGAAGTATCAATACAAGAGTTAGGTAAGGTAATAGGGCACACAAGTACAGATCAAACTGGGGCTGAAAAAGATTTTTATCAATTTTGTCAAGACCAAGCATACCCTATAGAAGAGTCATTCCCTCATGACCAAGCGGTTATAAACAAAGTAACGAAGTATTCAGGTTATGGCAATGGCATCAGTTTAAGTTTTGAACGTAGTCATTTTGGACAAGATGTTGTGTATAATGCGCATAATGATTCAATCACTATTTATAAAGTGCCACCAAACTTAAAAGACCAATTATTAGCGTTATTGGAATCAAATTCAGCAAATGAACAAGCTGAACACACAAACGAATAGTAACGCGTTACAACAAGTTGAACACAGAAAAACTTAATATCAATGCATTACAACACAATGTAATGCAAGCTTAAAACGGGACAGAAAATGACAAACTCAGCTCAAACTATCACAATTTCAAGGCCAGACGATTGGCATGTACACCTAAGAGATGGCGATGTACTTGCTTCAACAGTAAAAGACATCAGTCGTTACTTCGGTAGAGCGATTGTGATGCCTAATCTAGTTCCACCTGTAACCAACGCACAAACAGCTAGAGCTTACCACGATAGAATCATGGCTTGTGCACCTAGTAGTCACTTTAAACCTTTAATGGTGCTTTATCTTACAGATAACACCACGATTAAAGATATCGAGGAAGCCAAAGCTTCAGGTATCGTTTATGCTGCAAAATTATACCCTGCAGGAGCAACAACAAATTCTTCTTCAGGTGTAACCAGTATTGATAATTTAAAAGATGTTTTCAAAGCAATGCAAAAAGCGGGCATGCCATTATTAATTCATGGCGAAGTAACACACGAAGGCGTAGACATTTTTGATAGAGAGCAAGTGTTTATTGATACTATTCTTGGGCCACTTGTTCAAAACAATCCAGATTTGCGTATTGTGTTGGAACATATTACCACTAAAAATGCAGTAGATTTTGTTAAACAAGCAGGAGATAACGTTGCAGCTACGATTACAGTGCATCATTTACTGTTTAACCGTAATCATATGTTAGTTGGTGGTATACGACCACATTACTTCTGTTTACCGGTTTTAAAGCGTAATATTCATCAACAGGCATTAGTAGAAGCTGCTACAAGTGGTAACCCTAAATTCTTCTTAGGTACAGACTCAGCGCCTCATGCAAAAGGAGCGAAAGAGTCTAGTTGTGGTTGTGCCGGCTCTTATACTGCGCATGCGGCAATCGAGTTATATGCAGAAGTGTTTGATAAAGAAAATGCGCTTGAATATCTTGAAGCTTTTGCCAGTTTAAATGGCCCACGGTTTTATCAATTACCAGTAAACCCAGATAAAATCACTTTAGTAAGAAAGTCTTGGGATGTACCAGCGACACTTGAATTTGGTAACGATGTTGTCGTACCTATTCGTGGTGAAGATAGAATAGAGTGGCAAGTAGAAGCTTAGTTTTATATTAATTGAATCTTGCGTATTGGTTTCTATAAAAACGAATACGCATTAATGGCTATTAAGCGCTATTGTTTAGAAAAAGTTTTAAAGGTAACAGAGATAAAATATGCAATTATTTGTAAATGATTTAACCGTAATCGACTTTTCATACTTATGTAAACAACGAGGTATCGTTGGTGAAAGCTGGATTGTGGATGTGTTATTAGATGGCTCTTTAAATGAGCAAAGCATGGTGCTTGACTTTGCTATTGTGAAAAAACAAATAAAAGCCATTATCGATGAATCGGTTGACCATAAGTTATTGTTACCCATACAAGAAGAGTCTCTCTTACTTGGAGAATCAACGTATCATGACGTTCATCAAACCATTGATTTCTTAAGTGATAGAGGAAGTTATCATTTACAGTCTCCAGCTTGTGCTTTTGTTGCTATAGACACATTAGAAATTGATATCGATTCGGTAAAAAATCACTTAAATAGTATTATCATGGCTGAACTGCCTAATAATGTTCAAGGGTTAAAATTAACTTTACGTCCTGAAGTTATCAACACTGATTTTTATCACTATACCCATGGCTTAAAGTTACATGACGGTAATTGTCAACGTATTGCGCACGGTCATCGTTCAAAGATACACATTTTAATTGATGGGACTCGTGATTCGGCCCTAGAAAAGCAATGGTGTGATCGCTGGGAAGATATTTACATTGCCAGTGAAGATGACAGAGTCAATAAAGCAGATATAGAGCTATCTAGTGCTGCAGAAGGTTATTTAACTGAAGAACATCAGTTTTTTAGCTATACAGCACCACAAGGTCGATTCGACATAGCCGTACCGAGCAATGTATTAGACGTTGTAGATTGCGACTCAACGGTTGAGTTACTAGCAGACTTTATCGTTAGAAAAATTAACGATTTACATCCTGAACTTGCACAGCGAGATGTTACAGTTATTGCTTATGAAGGTGTAGCAAAAGGCGCTATCGTTTCAGGTTAAGCATTAGGTTAAATCTTTGCAAGCATTGAAACCCTTTAAAAAAGCTTAGCCATTTAAATCATCGTAATATCAATAAGTAAGATAAGGTAGAATAATAATATGTTTAATACGAAAGCCTTTTTAAAAACGGCTGTTGCAATACTGTTAGCCACTAGCTTTAATAGCTACGCCGAAATCAAACTCAGCGGAGAATTTAAACAAGGTGGTTTAATTATTGGTAAAACAGATCACAACAATAAAGTTTATCTAAACGATAAAGCTTTACCTGTTTCATCCAACGGTGATTATGTTTTTGCTTTTTCAAGAGACGATACCACGGCTTATACCTTATCTGTTATTTATCCTTCAGGTGCAGTAGAAGAAAAAAGTTTTACCCCTTCTAAACGTGAATATCAAATATCTCGTTTAGAAGGGATCAGTAAAAAAATAATGAATCCCGATCACAAAAATCAACAACGCGCTAAAGAAGATGCCATTGCTATCGGTAAAGTGCGAAAAATTTCAAGCCAACTAACTGATTTTTCAAATGGCTTTGTTGCCCCAAGAAATTCAAGATTAACCGGTGTGTACGGAAGTCAACGGTTTTATAATGGCGAGCCTAAAAACCCGCATTATGGCGTTGATTACGCTGGAGCGATTGGTGCTGATGTTAAAGCTCCTGCTAACGGTAAAGTTTTGTTATGGGTTCCGGATATGTTCTATTCTGGTGGTACTATGGTGATAGATCATGGGCACGGTATTACGTCTAACTTTTTACATTTAAGTGCCTCACTTGTAAAGGTTGGCGACTATGTAAAGCAAGGGCAGGTGGTGGCCAAAGTAGGAAACTCGGGCAGGGTGACCGGACCTCACTTAGACTGGCGGATGAACTGGCATAAAGTACGATTTGACCCACAGTTAGCTATGAAAATCATTCCATTAAAGTGATTTTTGCTAGCTAAAGCCGCTTAATTTTTTTTATTAACCAATTTATACTCAATTGAATTAATTTATGTTTATTGAGAGTTTTACCTTTTTTAACCATACTTAGCTTTTCTTTAACTACAAGTTTGTGTTGTGGTATGTTTCATATTGAGACATACTATAAACCGCCTATTAAAATAAAACTCTTAAAATAAAAATAACATAGGGATATGTAGTGGATAATCCTAAATCTTTTCAAGAACATAGCTTTAACCAACAACAGCGTCTAGCATATATCGATTTTAAACTGTTTTTTACCGGTAGTGTGACACGCGCAGAAATAGTACAACACTTTAAATTAGGTGTTTCTTCAGCTACCCGTGATTTAAATCTATATAAAGAACATGCGCCGAAAAATATGGCTTATGATAATGTACAAAAGAAGTACTTTTTAACCAATAGTTTTAAACCACTGTTTGAGCATGATGCTAAACGCACACTAGTCAAACTTGCTCATCAAATATCTGATGGATTCGACGCCATCGGAGATACAGGTAGTGATCAGTTTCCGGTAGAACAACCGAGTCAATTAAACGTACCTGATATCAATGTTATTGCGAAATTAACGCAAGCTATGGTAAATGCAAAAGCTGTTAGTGTTATTTATACATCACTAACAAGTGGCTCTAGCGCTCGAGAACTTGTGCCACATACCATAGTTGATAATGGTTTACGTTGGCATGTTCGAGCATATGACAGAAAAAACAATAGCTTTAGAGACTTTGTATTAACGCGCCTTGCCAAAGTAACCGTGATTAATAACGAGCCTGAAGTAAATGAAATCAAGATTCAAGACGAACAGTGGAATACCATCATACCACTTGAACTTGTGCCACATCCAAAAAACGTAACTTATCCTATCGCTATTCTTATGGATTACGGTATGGAAAATGGCAAACTTAAAATTGATGTTAAAGCTGCCATGGCAGGTTATTTATTAAGACGTTGGAATGTAGATTGTACTGAAGATGCATCGTTAAAGGGTGCGCAATATCAATTGTATTTAAGCAACAACCAAACACTTATTAACAGCAATAGTTTACATAACTTAGTTGAAGAAAGTTTTGCCATTGCACCAAATTAAATTTATCGGTATATAGATAGATTGTAGTTATTTGATGCGTGAGTTTAATTTTGTGTGTTAATCAATATAGTTTAAACATTATAGGGTAAGTACTCTTAGTTAAATATACGCTCACTATGTCCGATACTCTTCAGTATTGGACATAGTGA
>CAWVWK010000182.1:0-5077 GCA_963933725.1 uncultured Colwellia sp. | reverse complement strand
AGCACCGAGGCGCTTCGCTTATGTGGTAATACAATGTATCCTCTTTTCTCGGTGCAAGGCGTAGCCTCTCTGTGCCCTCAGTGGTGAGTAATATTTTATGCAATCGAAGGTATACGACATAACGGCTAAAGTACGCTCCTTCAAAAGTGGGTAACAGCAGAGATTGTTCCCTGCCCTTACCCAAAAAGCTCTTAATTCGTGTCATCTGTGAAATTCGATGAGAGGGCTAGCTTTTAATTCGTTGAAACATCAAAACTTTAATTCGCTGATAAGTTTTGCTCGAAGAAGCTCTCAATGATAAGCCTTGCAGATTCGGAGTCTATATTGTCTTTCTTTAGGTTTTTATAACCACCTCTTGCAAACAGTTGCTCTTTTGCATCGGCGGTGGTGAGTCTTTCGTCTTGATAAATCACTTCAATGCCGTATCGACCTGACAGTCGTTTACCAAATTTTTTAGCATCAAGGGTTAGTTGCTGCTCACTTCCGTCCATATTAAGTGGTAAACCAACAACAATAACATCGGGTTGCCATTCTTTTAAAAATGCGCCCAAGTCATCCCAATTAGGTATACCATCTTTGGCTTTTACAGAGCCTAAAGGGGATGCGTTATGAGTAATTTCTTGACCTACAGCCACACCAATATACTTTTTACCAAAATCAAAACCGATGATGGTTCGTTGGCCAACTTCTTTTTTCTTTCTCGCCAAAAGGAGCTTCCTTCATTATTATAGTTATCGAAATAAATAATTTCATTTAATCAATAAATGAGTCGAGAGTTAAGCATGACCTACATCACTTGAGAGATGAGCAATATCAATACCTAAGCTTGCCGTTGCTTTTTTCCAACGCTGTTCAATAGGCGTGTTAAAGATAATGTCTGTATCAACAGCTGTTGTTAGCCATAAATTTTCTTGCAACTCTTCTTCAAGCTGGCCAGGAGCCCAACTTGCATGACCTAAAGCAATAACATAAAACTCTGGAGCGCTTTCTGTACCTAACGAAAGTAAAATATCCTTAGAAGAGGTAATCATTAAATCATCACTGATAACGATCGAACTTTGCCAACCATGCTGAGTCGTATGTAAAACAAAACCACGTTCTTGATCTAGCGGCCCACCTGATAACACCAGTTGCTCTAATTTATCTTTTAAAAGGTCTTTGTTCTTAGTTATTGCCGCATGTGCTCTTTCAAGTAGCGGAGAGGCCTCAGCATTAACCTCTTTGCTTCTTTTATTTAAATGCCTGATCAACTCAAGTTCAACATCTTCATCGAACTCTTCTTCAAGTTTTTCTTCAAGCTCAGCTGTTACATTCTCTTGAAAGTCTCTGTCTGAATAATTTGACAGTAATGAATCTACTCGCTCTTCCTCTGCCCTTGCTTCTTGTGGTTTTACTTCATCAGCATTGACCACTTTGCCTTGCGTTTCTGGAGAGCGAGAAAAATCAACTTTCCCTAGCAACTCAACCAATGAAATATTCAAAGGAGAATTGATGATTAAGCCCATTGCCCCTTCATCGTTATGCTCACAAATATAAGTAACGGTTTTGTCAAAACAGCCGTCCTCAATGGTTGGCATAGCAATTAAAAATTGATTCTCCAAAGAAGACATTTCCATAGGCACCTGCTGTTCATTTATAATTGATATTTCGTTTTAATATTTGTTCAGTACAAATATTTTATAAAGCGCGAGTAATTAATTATTCTATATTACTTACCAAGTTTCTCTTCAATCGCATCCATTAACTTACCTGAGATATTTATTGGGTAAGCTGCTTCAATTTCACGAATACAGGTTGGGCTTGTTACATTAATTTCGGTAACTTTGTCACCAATAATATCTAAACCTACAAAATATAAACCACGTTTCTTTAATTCTGGTGCAATCGTTTCTGCAATTAATTTATCACTTGGGCTTAATGGTCTTGCTTCACCACGCCCACCTGCTGCTAGATTACCGCGTGTTTCACCTTGCGCTGGTATGCGTGCTAAACAATAGGGCATAGGTTCGCCGTTCACAATTAAAATACGTTTGTCACCATCAACGATTTCAGGCATATACTCTTGCACCATAGCGTATTGTTGACCATGCTCTGTTAAGGTTTCAATAATTACCCCAACGTTTGCATCTTGTTCTTTGATACGGAAAATAGATGCACCGCCCATACCGTCTAATGGCTTAATAATGATATCTTTTTCAGCATCATGAAATGCTCTAATTTTATCGCTGCTTCTAGTTACTAACGTTTTAGGTGTAAGGTCAGCAAACCAAGCGGTGAATAATTTTTCGTTGCAGTCTCTAAGACTTTGCGGTTTGTTAACGATTAACGTCCCCTCAACTTCAGCTCTTTCTAACATGTATGTTGCATAAATAAACTCTGTATCAAAAGGAGGATCTTTACGCATTAAAATCACATCTAAATCACTTAAAGCGATATCTTCACTTGCTGATAACTCATACCAATGATTTTCGTCATCAAACACTTTAACTGGTTTAACATCAGCACGTGCTTTGCCTTGTGTAAGATACAGGTCTTTCATTTCCATGTAATAAATTTCATAACCACGGCTTTGTGCTTCTAACATCATTGCCATTGATGAATCTTTAGCGACTTTAACGTCTTCTATCGGATCCATTACAACGCCCATTTTAATAGGGGTAGTTTTGTTATTGTTCGTTGTCATTTTTATCCTTACGGGTCATTACTTCTGATAATTAGGTTTAGCGATTTATTTAACGATAAGTTTAACAATTATTTTTGGCGATGACATTTACGTATTTTCAAAAATTTTAAAGTGACCATACTTTTAGTTTAGATCACCATAGCGACACTGCAAAGCTGTGATGGCAGTTAATGCCGCTGTTTCTGTTCTTAATACCCTTGGTCCTAGCAGAACATCTTGAAATCCCTGTGTATTAGCTTGTGAGATTTCTTCATCGTTTAATCCCCCTTCTGGGCCAATAAGTAATCTTACGGCATTGTTTTCAAACGGCAAGTTCATAATAGAATGTTGCGCTTTTGGGTGTAAATTAAGCTTTAGTGCATCGCTTTCTTGTTCAAGCCATTCATCTAAAAAAAGGGGCGTTTGCACAATAGGTACAATACAACGACCGCTTTGTTCACACGCACTGATGACTATTTTTTGCCATTGAGCTGTTTTCTTTTCTAGCCTTTCACCGGTAAGCTTAACACCACAGCGCTGGGTAAAAAGTGGCGTTATGGTATTAACACCTAGTTCAACCGATTTCTGTAAGGTGAAATCCATTCTTTCGCCACGAGAAATACCTTGGCCAAGGTGGATATTTAACGGCGACTCATTTTCAACAGCGTGCTTGGAATGAATTTCAATGCTTGCACTTTTTTTACTGACATCAACTAATGAAGCAAGGTACTCAAATGGCTCTTTACCATTAAACAAGGTGATGTAATCGCCTTCTTTTAAACGAAGTACTCTTACGATATGACCAAAAGCATCATCATTTAATTTCATCGGTGATGCTTGAGAAAAATCGAGTGGTTGATATATGCGTGTTTGGCTTTTTGGTTTTGACATTTTTATACCATGCAATGTTAAACAATTTAAAGCAGCTACCTAAACAGTAGATAAAAGGATGAGTATTATACCTATTTAATAACGTTGTTTATCAAAAAATAATACTCAGTTTATAAAGCAAAGATAGTTATTTTTTCGCTTTAGCCGCTTTGGCTTTTTTCTTAACTTGCTTTTTCGCCTTGGCTTTTTTCTGAGATGACGTTAATTTAATTTTCGGTTTTTTACTGCTTACTTTCGCTTCTTTAAATTGAGGTCTTAACGACTCAATGACACGTCTTGGCAGTTTCTCGTTTTGATAGCGTTCTATTTTACCTATTACTGACATATCATGCGCTTCAGCAAGTGATATCGCTGTACCCTTCGCCCCTGCTCTACCTGTTCTGCCTATTCGGTGAATATAAATATCGACTTTTCTTGGCATATCAAAGTTAATAACATGGGTAATATCATCGATATCTAAACCACGTGCTGCAACATCGGTAGCTACCAGTACTTTTATTTCGCCATTTTTGAAGCGAGAAATGGCTTGGTTTCTTTTATCTTGAGGCATTTTACCTTCAAGCCAAACACATGGAAGTTCTTCAGCATAAAGCTTGCCTGACAAGTACTGAACCGTTTCACGTTTATTAGCAAAAACAACCGTACGGTTAACCCCTTCTTGTTTAAGAAGATCAACTAAAAGCTTTAACTTATGCGTTGCGCTATCAGCAATGTGCAACCATTGATGAATTTTAGCTTTTTCTTTTCTTGATGGGTTAGACTCTAAAAAGACGGGCTCGGTTAGCACTTCTTTGGCAAAACGAATAACGCCAGAGCCTTCTAACGTAGCTGAAAACAACATGGTTTGTTTACGCCACCTCGCTTCACCTACAATTCTGTTGATGGTTTCGCTAAAGCCCATATCAAGCATTCTGTCAGCTTCATCTAATACCAGAATTTCAATTTCTCTTGCATCAAATTGTTCTGTTTCAATGTATTCCATCAAACGACCAGGTGTTGCTACAAGTATATCGGTGGTAGAGGTTAAAATATCACTATGACTGCCATAGTTAACGCCACCGGTAATAACACCTGTTTTAACTTGGGTTAATTCGTTGATTTTTTCACTGTCTTCACCTATTTGAATCGCCAATTCACGGGTAGGAGTAAGAATTAAGACACGCGGAAAACCAGGTTTGGTTCTTGGGTAATCCAATAAATGCTGAGCAATAGGTAATAAAAAGGCAGCTGTTTTGCCTGTTCCTGTTGGAGCAGAAGCCAAGATATCTTTTGAAGTCATTGCTTCTGGGATAACCAGCGATTGAATCGATGTTGGCTTGGTAAAGCCCATTTTATTGATACTTGCTAAAAGCTCTGAATCAAGATCGAATTGATCAAACATATTATTGAGTCACTAAAATAAAAATATAATTAGGTGAATTATAGTGGCTTTCTAAGAAACTGTAACTAACAAAATGTTAATTTGATCAATTAAAGGGAAATAGAAGTTGCGGGTTGCAGCAGGTTTGCGTAAAACATCAAGCA
>CAWVWK010000181.1:0-5105 GCA_963933725.1 uncultured Colwellia sp. | reverse complement strand
AAAATAACTTGAGTTCTAACGCAACACAGTTATTGCTTATATGTGTTATAAAGTTAAATAATAAAAATTAGGGAAGTTAAATAATATGAAAAAAACAATTTGTAAACTCATTCGGTTAAGCGCTCTAGCACCTTTAGCTTTTTCATTACAAACCTTGGCAGAAGAAGTTGAAAAAATAGAAGAACCAGCCTTTAAAGCTTCTGTTGAATTTGGTTTTTTATACAAAACAGGTAACACCAAAAGTACCGATTTAAAAACAGGCGCGAGCTTGAGTTATGAAACAGAAAAATGGTTAAGTGCATTAGATTTTAATTTTTTGATTAAAAAATCTGAAGTAACTGATGATGCAACGGGCGAAACAAATTTTGTAACGCAAGATGATAAATGGGATATTACCGGCCAGTCTAACTACAGTCTTGATGAGGGGGGCAAGCATTATTTGTATGGCAACGTTTCTTATGCAATGGATGAGTTTAGTAACTTCAGTAAGCAAAGTTCAGCATCAGCAGGTTGGGGTAGGTACTTTGGGAATGAAGAAAAAACCTGGTCATTGTTTATGGATGTTGGTCCTGGTGTAAAACACGATGTTATTCGTGCAACAGATACTACCCCAGAAGAAACAACAACAGACTTTATTGTACAAGCACAGGCACTTTACCTATTAGCTTTTAATGAGCACGTCGACTTTAAACAGCATTTTGTTTTGAAGCAGGCGGTAGAATCAGCTATAAACAGTATATATAAATCAGAAACGTCACTTACCGCTGCTCTTATAGACTCCATGCAAGTTAAAATTTCTTTTCGAGTAGATTACGATACTGAGGTAGAGCCTGAGTTTGAGCATTTAAACACAGAAACCTCGGTGACATTAGTGTATAATTTCTAAAACGTGAACTTGAATTCAATGCTCACTCTTAGTAAAGGATAACAACATGCTCACCGTCATTTCACCTGAAAATTTTAAAACCATTCCATGGAAAAACGGTTTAGGTGAAACAACAGAGCTTGCTATTAACGAACACGGTACTCTCGATAGTTTCGACTGGCGTTTAAGTATTGCAAGTGTTGTAGAAGACGGGATTTTTTCAGATTTCAGTGGTTATGATCGTAACCTTATTCTAATAGAAGGAAATGGTATTTGCTTAACACATGATCAAGCCACAAAAAATAATCTCGTAAAAAAACTCGATGCAGCAAGCTTTTCTGGTGCTTGTAAAACCTATGGCAGCTTAATCGATGGTGCAATCAAAGACTTCAATATTATTACCAACGAGCAATCAGTTTTAGCTAATGTTCAATGTTTTACTGAGCAGTATCAGGCTATTGTTGATGTACCTGACAAGACGCTTTGTTTTACATATAGCCTAAGTGAAAAAATAGTCGTTGAGTCCTCGATAAATAAAGAAATATATTTACCAGTAGGTAGTTTATTAAAAATTAGTCATTCGCCTTATGATAAAAATCAGTACAAGCTATCTGGTTGCGATATGATCCTCGTTATCTTAAAAGAAAAAAGTTAACTCTTTAAGTAAAACCACTTAACTTATAATTGTTATATAACCAAAATTATATAACCTAACTCAACCAATGGCATATTATGAAACTTTTAGTTAGAAATTTATCTCGCTCAACAACAGAACAAGAAATTAACACCCTTTTTGCAGAATATGGAACAGTGGTTAATTGCTCATTAGTGCTTGATCAAGAGACGAATAAATCAAAGGGATTTGCTTTTGTAGAAATGGAAAGTGAAGACCAAGCCAATGCAGCACTCAATGCATTACATGAAACCCGTATTGCAAAAAATAGAATTAGAGTTAAGATAGCTAAAAATTAACACTGTATAAAACATCAGTTAATGTGCTAAGCTTTAAAGATAAGTGTTACTGCACGAGAAATTAACTTGAAACTATACATTGCCGAAAAGCCTAGTTTAGGTCGTGCTATTGCTGCGGCTTTACCTAAGCCACAAAAAAATCAAAAAGGTTATATCGAATTACCTAATGGTGACGTGGTAAGTTGGTGTATTGGTCATATATTAGAACAAGCTGATCCTGAAGTGTATAACGAAGACTTCAAAAAATGGCGTATGGATCACCTACCTATAATTCCCGAGCAGTGGCAACTCAAACCAAAATCACAAACTCGCTCTCAGCTAACGACCTTAAGAAAACTGGTTAAAAATGCAGATGAAATTATTCATGCTGGCGACCCTGACAGAGAAGGGCAATTACTCGTTGACGAAGTGATTGACTACCTCAAAGTTTCTAAAACAAAAAAGCAACAAGTAAAGCGCTTACTGATAAGTGATTTAAATCTACCTGCGGTTAAAAGATCTTTGGCAGCTTTAAAACCTAACAGCGACTTTATATCTTTATCTGTTTCCGCATTAGCAAGATCACGTGCAGATTGGCTTTATGGTATTAATTTAACACGAGCCTATACATTACAGGGTCAAAAGGCAGGCTACAATAGCGTGCTTTCTGTAGGGCGAGTACAAACACCTATTTTAGGGTTGGTGGCGGCAAAGGATAAAGAAATAGCAAGCTTTGTGCCGCACGACTACTATGATGTTTATGCGAAGGTTGTAACTCAAACAGGTGAAAAATTCAAAGCAAAATGGCAACCGAGTGAGGCTTGCAAGCCTTATATGGATGACAATGGAAAAGTTGTAAATAAAGCCTTGGCCGAAAATGTAGTAAAACGGATTAAAGACCAACCTGCAAAAGTTACCTCTGTGGTTGAGCAAGATAAAAAGCAATTTGCAGCACTACCTTATAACTTATCGGCATTACAAATAGATGCAGCTAAACAGTTTTCAATGAATGCTAAGTTGGTGCTTGATGTTTGTCAGGCGCTATATGAAAAACATAAGCTTATTACCTACCCAAGATCAGATTGTAGATACCTGCCACTTGAGCACTTTCAGCAAGCGAAAGGTATTATTGAAGTCTTATCAAATTCGACGGAAAAATACTCAGAGTTCGCTAAAAAAGCAGATAGTTCAATAAAAAGTAAAGCCTGGAATAATAGTAAAGTATCGGCTCATCATGCCATTATCCCTACAAAAAAGGCAGCCAATAATATATCGTTAAACTCTTTTGAAAAAAACGTATACCAACTTATTATTCGTCAATACTTAGCGCAGTTTTTCCCTCCATATTGTTATCAGCAAACGCAAATTGTGCTAGATATAGCGCAAGGTAAATTTACTGTTAATGCCAAAGTGCCACAATCGCTTGGTTGGAAAGTGATGTTTCAGTCAGGGAAGTTAAAAAAAAGACCTGAGACAAATGCTATAACGGGTGCTAATAAAGAGTTGAATAAAGACTTTGATTTAAGCGAGCAAACGTTACCTAAATTAACACAAAGCGAAGTGTTGCAATGTCTGGAAGGAGAAATTTCAGCCAAGATAACTCAAGCCCCTAAACCTTATACCGATGCAACTTTGCTTGGCGCAATGACAGGTATTGCTCGATTTGTACAAGACAGTAATATTAAAAAAATCTTAAAGGAAACAGATGGGTTAGGAACCGAAGCGACAAGAGCGGGTATTATAGATTTGCTTTTCAAGCGTGGATTCTTGCAACGTGTAGGAAAAAGTATTACCACAACAGAAATAGGGAAGTCGCTAATTGAAGCACTTCCAACAATGGCAACCACACCTGATATGACAGCTCAATGGGAAGCTACTTTGAATGATATCAGTGAAAAGAAAAGTAACTATCAAAACTTTATTTTACCACTGACTTCAACGCTAACAAATATGGTAAATCAAGCAGGGCAACAATCATTCGAAAATTTGCCTAAAGTCCCTTTTAAACGAAAAACAAAGCGAAAAACAGGTTATAAAAAACGTAGCGCTAAAGTGATGAATTAATGCCATTGCTATACCTTGAATAGCTGAACACGAGGCTTTCGTTTAATAAGCTTTGCATCACTTTTCCTCCTTAATAGTGGCCTGTTCTTATTGACCAAAAATTGCTAACTGTTATGGTATAGATAAGTTATCCCTTTTAAAGAAACATCCAAAAATAATAACAGATATAACAAAGAGCAATATTCTATGACGAAGTAAAAGAAGTCGTGAATACCGCACATGGTTTAGGCAGAAAAGTAGCGTTATAAATAGTGGGGTATTTGTTTTTTATAGTTTTTTTAACATGTTTTTGGTCGTTAATGTTTATTCTTAACGAACTTTTAATCCTAATGTAATTTGATAAGTAGTACTTCATATGAACAAAGAATTAATTTTTTTACCGGTAATGATTCAAATTTTGCTAATCTTTTTGCTTTATGTAAAGTTGGGTGCAGTCAAGTCTAAAGCCCTTAAGCAAGGTTTAGTTGATGAAGCAAGACGAGGTTTATACGATGATGCCTGGCCTAAACAAGTACTACAAATTAATAACGCTATTACCAATCAATTTCAATTACCTATGCTCTTTTTTGTAATGATATTGGTTTTATGGCTACTTAATAGCATCACTGTTTGGGCTCATTTTTTTGCTTGGCTATTTGTTGTTGGCCGTATAGTACATGCTTACATACACTCAGGCTCAAATGACACCCCTTTAAGACGCAACTCATTTATGGTCAGTTGCCTATTTTTATTACTTATCACTGGGCATTGTTTCATGTCTATATTTTCATCGTTATAAATAATATTGTATTTAGGCTACCCACATTAGTGGTCCTGAATATTTCACAAAATTACAACCTTCACCATTTATGGAGCCAACCACAATAACGAGTTTCTATCTCGGTATCGATAATCATATAAACATATTGTAATTTTATCATTAACTACTTTATTGATATTTCGCTTAGAGATTAAGATAAGAAGGTGCTAGTTGGACTGATAAAATGAGCAAAAATGACTAAAATAAGGCACTAGCCCGTATGGAAAAATGCGCGTACCTTAATAGTGCTTATTATCACTATTAAGGCTGAATACTGCCGTAATAGTGACAATAAGCACTATTACGTAAACCAGCAATGTCACCCATTCATCAAAAGCATCCTTACTTATTTATGCATGAGCTATATATCTGTGTGCTCTGCTAATTCGAGAGCATCATCGACTTCAACCCCCAGATACCTAACAG
>CAWVWK010000180.1:0-5133 GCA_963933725.1 uncultured Colwellia sp. | reverse complement strand
CAACCTCATCAACAGCAACTGGAGCATCGTTTTCTGCAGTCACGGTAATGCTTACTGTTGCTGTGTCTGTGCCGCCATTACCATCAACAACCGTGTATGTGAAACTATCAGTACCGTTGTAATTAGCATTTGGAATATAGGTTACAACGCCATTGATAAGCGTAACTGTGCCGTTAGTCGGTTGAGTTACTTCACTCACTTCAAGCGTATCGCCATCTAAGTCAGTATCGTTTGCTAGAACATCGATAACTGTTCCTGCGTTGTCTTCTGTAAGATTAACATTATCACTTAACGCTGAAGGCAAGTTATTGGTGTTTTGTGTTAGGGATTTTGTGTCATTATTTGGAATAGCTGATGAGTCAAATGACGTATCAAATCCAGATAAAACATCAACTTGTTTTAAATTTACATTTACAACAGGAGAGCTAGAAGAACCTTGATTTGTATTACCACCTGCGGCGGCGGCTTCAAAGGTTGGTGCGTCTGTGGGGTCGACACCGTCAGCTATTTGATTTTGTAAGTCTTCAACATCATCAACAAGTCCTTCAGTCGGATCAATCCCCTTAAGGATTTGCTGTTGAAGCAAAGCAATATTATCACTTTCTAAAGCTAAAGCATCACCTTGAACTTCTTGGCTAGCTATAACAGTTTGATCATCATTAACAGCTACACATGCAACACAAGATGCATTCACAGTAAGCGGTTGACTATGTTCTTCAAACTGGACGACTACTTTGCTATTTTCACCGGTGATTATAATATCCCCTGGTTGGACTTTATCACCTACTTTTAATAGTCTTTCTTGGCCATCTTTATGGATAACCTTAGCTAAACCTTGAACAGTTAGTACATCACCTGCTTCTATAATCTTCATTGTTTGCATTGCGCAATACCTTAATATTTTCCAACATAACCACCCCCACAGGTGGTTATCGATTATGATAACATTTTAAGATTATTTTCCAAGATTATTTTTTGTACTATTGCGCAGATGTAACAGTTATTGATCGCAAGAGACAGCCATAAAAAGGTTAGAGAATCAGGCTTTGAGAATCGAAAATGGACTTGAGAATCGAAAATGGACTTGAGGGGGAAATGAATAGCGGGATTTGAGATTAACCCGCTTACTTAAAATAAAGTTTTATGAAATGACACCAAATAATTCACGTATAGATTGAGCGATTGAGTCAATATCTTGAACGCTAACAGGGGCAATGAATATTGTATCATCTCCGGCAAGTGTGCCTAAAATGCCAGCTGATTCCCCCATACTATCGAGCATTCTTGAGATAAGAGGAGCACCGCCGATACCTGTTTTAAGAATAATTTGCATTCCATTATTCTTCACACTTAAGACTACAGATTCTATAGATTGTTTCGACTTCGGAACAGCAAGCTCTTCGGGTAATATATATATCATCTCATTATTGGTATTACGAATTTTGACAGCGCCAAGTTTTGATAATAAACGTGATATTTTAGCTTGTGAAATACTAGCAAAGCCCTTTTCTGATAGAGCTTGAGCTAACTGTCCCTGTGAACCATAACATTGCTCTTTTAATAATCGTTTGAAAGCATCTGTTAATTTAGATTCATTAATTTTATGGTCAGAAATCATTGTATACCCATGATAGTGATAAATTTCGAGCGTATTCTACACTTTTGTAAAAATGAATACAAAATGAAATATTTAAGTTAGGAACTGTGAGTTTTAATTTATTGGCTATAGGTTGATTACCTCTTAAACCAAGTTCCGATTAGTTAAATTAAGTTAATTGAGTAAATATTCCTCCCCTAACTTTTATTCTTAATTCCAACTCGGGACCATTTTTGCCACTTTAGATCTTCCTGCTTAATTAAGCGCTTTATACTACGAAATAGCGCTTGAAACTCAACAACATCGACAATGTAAAACAAAAACCATGCTATAGGAGCCAAAAAAAGCAGGTTCAAGTGAAACCTTGATTTACTATCAGATAGCACCTGAATAAACACCATAAGTGCCATAAACAGCATTAAAACAGCAATAGGAACGTAGTCATGTGTGATGAACGTATAGCTATAAAAAAACGCGAGAAAAGCACCTTGAAACAATAAAGCGAACTCGGCATATAAAGCAACGGGAAGGACTAGCATAGTAAAATATTTATTATGCTTTTTTTGTTTACTAAAAAACAACGCTTGATATTTAATAAACGTCTGAAAGCGTCCGAAGCGCCATCTAAGTCTTTGATTAAATAAGCACCTCCAACGAGAAGGACCTTCTGTATAAGTTACCGCATCAGAGGCATAACGTGTCTTATAGCCATTAGCTAATACGCGCATCGACATTTCAATATCCTCAGTTACAACATCTGAGTCGAAGCCTCCTATCTCATCAAGTACTGATTTTCTGTATGCAGCAGCTGCACCACCAATAATATAAACAGAATTAAATGCAGAGTCAGCGCGCTTAAAGAAAAAGCCATATAAGTATTCCAGTTGTTGAAGCAATTCAACAGGCTTAGTTTTATTACCTACAACAACATTACCACCAACGGCTCCTACTTTAGGATCCGCAAAACGTCTCAACATATTTTCTATTACTTTATCATCCATCACACAATCTGCATCAATTGTAACGATGTAATCTCCTTCACAAACTTTTAAAGCATGGTTTAATGCTTTGGCTTTTCCGCCATTAGGAATAGAAATATATTTCAATGATTTTTGAATTTTATTTTGTTCAATGTCGCTTTTTCTTAAGGCTTTTTGAGATTCTATCAAGTGATTAAATTCAGAAATTTTATGACAGATTAACTCATCAGTCTTATCAATAGAGCCGTCATTTATAATAATGACTTCTACATTTTCATACTCACAGTTTAGTACTGAATCAATAGTTTTAATAATACCAACTTCCTCATTGTAGGCAGGAATTAATACTGAGACTTTCGGTTGCCCGGTAAACTGATGACGTCGCTTGCGAGAACGTTCTATTTTAGGGTAGTAACAAAGTGTAAGTAATTGGAAGAGAAACCTAAACAAAATAGGAGATAATAAAAGTAGAACAACCCAGCGCATTGTTGTGAAAGATTCATCTTCTATATATGTTTGACTGTATGCCAAACACACAATACCCGCTGATACAGAATATAAGCTTGCAAGTAATATCATATGTAATAGCTTTTTTAGCTTCATTCTTATACCTTAAAGCACTTTAAATAGGTAGCTATAACACCTTAAGTCCCTTTAATAAAAACACTCCTTTTGGCGAGCTTGTATTATTTATATAATCAAATTAATTGGAGAATAGTAATTTTCACATTATCACATTATTACACATTTTAAACACAATAAGAATGTCGTTATTAGGCAACATCAGGTATAAAAGGTTTTTTTAAAGCTCTGGTTTTCAATGATTACACTTGAAAAATTTTATTCCATATTTTTATGATATCTTCTCGTTGTGCAAAGTTTTCCGGTTCAATATCGAGTGGATCATTTTGTAGCGTTGCCTTATGTCCTAAAGATAATAAGCGTTCATATCCTTCAATAAGTACTTTTTTTTCTGCATTTCGCAACACTCCTATACTATTTAATTTATTAAAAATAGCTATATTATTACTTGGATTGACTAATGAATGATTGCTAGCACCATGTGCAAGCACTAGATATTGAGCCAAAAATTCAATATCAACAAGACCACCAATCCCTTGCTTAATATTAAATAATCCCCCTGCACTTTTATCAAGGTGATTTCTCATTTTCTCCCGCATGGAAAGTACTTCTTGTTTGAGTTTTTCATGTTCTCGTCTTCTTGTAAGCACCTTACCTCTTAAGGAATCAAAAGTCTTATTGATAGATGTATTGCCAAATATCATGTTAGCCCTAACGAGTGCTTGATGTTCCCATGTCCAAGCTTCTTCTAATTGATATTTAGCATAGTTGTCGATATGAATTACCAATAAGCCAGAATTTCCAGATGGCCTAAGTCTCATATCTAATTCATATAAAATACCGCTTGCCATGCGTGTATTGAAAATATGCATAATACGTTGTGCTAATTTCATATAAAATTGGCTTGCTGGAACTGACTTCATAATAGGTGCCATTGCTTTCATATCAGCTAGTGTATTTGAAGTTTCTGCAGCGTTAGTTGTTTCTCCTGTTGTCATTTCTTCTGGCTTACTATGGTGTACAAAAACTAAGTCTAAATCAGAGCCATAACCTAACTCTTCGCCACCCATTTTTCCATAGGCGATAACGCCGAAACCTTTATTTAAAGTGTTTAGCTCTGCTGAATCCAAAAGAGATTGCGGAACACCAAAACGACTGGTTACTTGTTTCCATGCTAAATTAATCACTTCATTTACAATAGCTCGAGCTAAAGCAGTTAAATGCTTACTAACTTGTTTTACATCTAAAATATTAGCTATGTCGGCCGCAGCTATGCGTAACTGTTGCGCTTGCTTGAACAAACGTAAAGCATCCATTTGCGACTCTAAGTCATCTTCAGGAACTCTTAGCATGTTTTCATGCAATTCAAAACCGTACTCAGAAAACTCTATCGGCCTATTTTGTAGTTCTGGATCAATTAATTCATCTAATAAAATGGGATACTTTGCAATATAATCAGCTACCCAAGGACTTGCTTTACACAAGTGTATTAATTGCTTAAGAGCTCCTTCGTTTTCATAGAGTAATTCTAAATAAGCAGTTCTTGTTACTATTTTTTTAAAAATAACAAGAACCCTTTCAAGCACCATGGAACTTGGTTCTTTTTTATGTAAGTAACCTATTAACAGCGGGATTAATTTATCTAGAACTTGCCTACCACGACTACCGAGTGATCTTTTTGTAATGTTTTCTCTAAAGTCAGACAAACAAAACCATATTTCTTCACTATTCCAAGGCTTCATATTTTCTAATGCTTTACTTTCTATCCAGGCAATAGATTCTTCTTTACCCCATCGATTTAACCATAATGTAACCCAATGTTGTTCTTCTAATTCATGATTAGGGCTATCAAGCCCAATAAGTACCTCAAATTCGTTATGCACGTTCTGCATATGCTGTTCAAGTTCATTCACTAACCCCCCCCAAGACGCAGTATTTAAAATACAGAGGATACGCTGCTGATCCAACTCACTG
>CAWVWK010000179.1:0-5211 GCA_963933725.1 uncultured Colwellia sp. | reverse complement strand
ACAATTAATGATGCAATGTTAGTTGAGAAGTTAAGTGACTTTGCAATCGCAGTTGATTTAATCAGATCATAGCCTTTGCAGGAAACGCCGGCTAGAGCGAAAAATGAACCTGTTCCAGGACCAAACATACCATCATAAAAACCGATACTAGGTACTACGCCACCTCTATATACGCTATCGCTTAAATGATTTTTATCAGGCTTCACTTTGGGCGCAATTAAAAAGTAAACAGCAATAATCAATAAAACGGCTGGAATCACAAAAGTTAGTACTGCAGCATCTATAAATTGAAGCGCAATAGTACCTAAAAAAGAGCCTATAAAAGCCGTTATCATCAAGGGAAGTGTTGCTTTGGGGTCTATTTTTTTATTCTTTACCATCAAAAATGTAGCGGTTGCTGTGCCCATACTTCCTTGAAGCTTATTTGTTCCTAATGCGGCTATTGGTGGTACACCACTCAGAATAAGTGCAGGTATTGAAATAAGACCACCACCGCCAGCTAAGGTATCTAACAAGCCAGCGACCATAGCAATAACAAATAGAAATAATAATATTTCTATGGAAAAGTTCGCAATTTCCACACTGGAATCCTTCTACTTTTTATTTTCATTTAAGTAATTGTTAGTAAATGTTTTTCAAATTCACATGTAATAGCATTTAAATAGTCATGTTAAGTGATTAAGATCACTGTTTTGGTGGCGGAAATTGCGCTAATAAACGCGTCACAGTTTCATTAATTAGTTTATCTTTTTCAGTTTGTGGTAAATCATTTTGCCCCTCAAAAGTATCACTACCGTGCCAAATGGCTTTTCCTTGAGAACTAATATTTACAACAATCTTTGTAATAAGTAAACTGTCTGAACCGAATGGAATGCTTTTACTTAAGCCTACACTCGCACCACCTCTACTGCCCAGGATGCTTTCACCTAAACCAATACTAAAAGAGGAACTTTGCGGTTTAACAGTTTGCTTATAATGAAAGCTTACTGCAAGTGTCGATTTATCTTGTTTGTTTAGGTTTTCATCTTCAACTAAAACGAGTGTCTTTTGGGTTAATGCATATGTAATAGCCTTGACAATTTGTGCCTGATAAATTGGGTTTACTTCTTCTGTTACTGGCTTTTTCTCTTCAAAATAAAATGCTTTAAATTCAAAAAAATTTATTTCTTGGTTATAATCAACTTTTGGCTTTGGTGTACTACCACAGCCTGAAACAATTATAAGCAAAGTAAGCGTGGTAATAATTTTGGTATGGTTGATAAGTTTAACTAACATGAAATGCCCTTCTTAGAAGAATATTTAAACCTTGTAAAATCATTATAATAGAAGAGGCGTTAACTTCCTACTTGGGTTATGATAAATTTCAGGTATTCATCGTCAATACACCTATTTGGTAATTATATGTCATTAGATAAACTCACATCACAATTAAATCAGTCAAAACAAGACAAAGAGAAAAAGCTCCCACCAGTCGAGTCTTGGAATCCTCCTTATTGTGGTGAAATTGACATTAAGATTAAAGTTAATGGCGATTGGTTTCATGAAGGGACTGCTTTTAAAAGAATGAACTTAGTTAAGCTTTTTGCTACTGTATTATGGCGAGAAGTTTCTGAAAATACAGATGAATACTTTTTAGTAACACCTGTAGAAAAAATAAAAATTAGTGTAGAGGATGCCCCTTTTGTATTAACACAGTGGCGCTGGCAAGACGAAAAAAAACAAACAATGGTGTTATCGACCAACCTTGATGAAGAGTTCATTTTAGGTAAAGAACACCCTATCAGCCTTAATGACCAAGGTGAACTTTATGTTTTGGTGAGACGTAATTTACTCGCTAAAGTGCATCGTAATGTTTATTACCAATGGATTGATTTAGCAGAAGAAATTTCAACTGGCGAAACGACACAACTCGTATTAAATAGCGCTGGAAATCAATTTGTTTTAGGAAGTATTACCTAACTCTTCCTGTGGTATTTATAACTTTACAATATACACAGGTCGCAGTTAACAATTTTCAAGTTAGTTTGGTTTGCTATCTATTCATAACCAGTTGCTTCTGCTAGAGGTAATTTACCTCTAACGAATATGCCGTTACCACGACCAATCTCTTTTCCTTCTGCATTATAAACTGCAGATTCTGCAATAAATTGAGAGTTATTCTTATTGACGACTTTTCCAATCGCTTTCATTCTCCCTGAAGCTACAGGTCTAGTGATATAAGTAGTGAATGATGTTGTTAATACAAAAAATTCGTTTTCTAATGAGTTAGCTGCAAAAAATGCAGCATCATCTAACATTTTAAAATACACAGAGCCATGAACGCCGCCAGCTGAGTGATGGTATTTCTCTGACAACTCAATTTCGATAACAGCTTCTCCTTCAGTGACTTTCATCACTGGCTCATAAATTTTATTAACGGGTGCTGCTGCGTACATACTCTCAAGGGAGCTAAAATGTTTAAGTTTTGTCATTGAACGAAATTCTCTTTATTCGTTAGAGCTTATATGTTTCATTATATAAATATTATCCCAAATAATTTTTTAAATATCTATGCTAATTATGTGTTAGTAAAGTCTGTAACTTAAAACACTAACATTAATTAAATCACTACCAACGATTGATGGTTGCACTGTATCGGGGATGAAGCTGTCATTCTGATTCATAAAAAATATAAAAATGACTCAGATCTCCTGAGAAATTATGCTTTTTAGAAGCACTAAAAATATAGCATATTCTCAAGACTTTATTGGCTCTGAAAGGATGAACTAAGCATTATGAAGTTATCACTTATAACGTTGAAAGCTTGTTGCGATAACAAAGAACATAGTTAACTGACAATAACAATCTAACAGTTTAGCTTTCAAGTTTTAATTTTTAATTTTTAATTTTTAATTTTTAATACTTTTTTGAGATCTTTAGGGACAGGCATAGTTTTAACAGGGTTGACATTAGCACCACCGGTATTGCCAATTGGAACCCATATTTTTGAAAAAACTAGTGAGGCGACTATTCGAGTTAGCTGGCCAAAAATTTCTTGTGAGTTATTAGTTCTAACGCCTATTTTGAGCATCCACCAATGCGATGTTGTGTGAGGAATAACAAAAGACTGTCCCAGAATATGAGCACGCTCTAGGTGATGAAATGCGAGAGAGTCATCTTGGTTGAAATACGCTGCTTTTGCTTTTTTGATTTCAGTATCGAAAGCTTCTCTTAACTTAACGTCCATTCTACCAACCTTGAATTTATTCTAGTAACAAATAATCAAAACAAAATAGCTAAATTTAATATTCTCTCTTTTCTGGTTGACTCATTATACATATTTTCAAGCTTCAATATTATTTCTCCCATTTTATTTAATTTAATAAAAAAATTGTTTTAGCATTACCCACTATTCACAGCGTTACTAGAAGATTATTTAGTAGTACTAATGAATACGATAGTATCAAAACGGTTTTCTTTATTAAATATCGATATACACTACTGAACTTTCCAAATACCCTCTTCGTTTTTGCACATCACTTCTGTTAATACTTCTTTCTCTCTATTGAAATAATTTGTCAACGTAAGCTTACGACAATTCTTCCCCCTGCTTTTTCTAATATTTCCTTTGACAATTAAGCCATGGTTTGTTGTTTCAGGATTATTCCACTTTGTTTCTTGGCTTGAGCTATCGAGTAGTTTTATAGTACTTTCTTGAATCTGAGCAATGTCACTATCAGTTAAATACTTTGCAGAACGTGAATTTTCATCTACCAACCCCTTTAAGCCTGAAACAACGTCGAAAGGTAGTGAAACCACACCTTTAACTAAACCGATAAAAAGACCACTACCAGCTTCTTTTCCAATACTTTTTGCGTCAACAACGATATCTTCAACTCGTGTTAAATATTTTGGTATATCTTCTCTGGAATGTTCGATTTGAGTTAGGTAACGTTCGGAATGAGGACGCCATTTTGCAACCTCATCTATTGTGCTATTGGTTGAAACAACAACGGCATCAATACGCTTTAACACTGATGGTAATTGTTTTTGGACATCTCGTAACTGCTTTTCAAATGCATCAAGTTTTAAAAATAAATTAGGGAGCTGGCTCGAATACTGATCACTTTCACGCACTACGTCAGAAATTGTGGTCCTGGTTAATTCTACTTGCTGTAAAATATTAGGGATTTGCTGATTAATATCATCAACAACCTTAACCGTTTCACCAACCGATTTTATAATACTTCTGATTTCTGGCTTTATATCTTCTACCGTTATTGAAGCTTTAGCAACGGCTTGTAAAATAGCAGGTACTTGCGTCGCCACTTTCGTTAACGAATAAGCTAACCAGGCTATTGCCAATGCGAGTAATGCTTGCGACAAAGAGAATTGTTTCATGCCTTTCCTTTCATCTATTAACCAATTTACTTGTTGCTACCTGTCGATTAACTAAAAATTTTACAGAAATAAGACAAGGTGGACGCTTACAAAGTCTTATTTAAACCGAGTTCAAGTTAGTTATTAAATACCATTATAGTACAAACACCAATCTCATTTAATATGTGATCATTTATACTTGCTAAAATCAGCAACGACTGCGTTATTTTTTAATAATTAGAATAACTAGTTACTTAAATAAATGTCTTGTATTTGTCAATTTTCAATACATATAAAGTAGAACGCCTATTTAATGAAACTTGCATAATCTATTTATCCCAATAAAAAAGCCCAAATTTGCAATACATTTGGGCTTTGTTATATCTTCATTTTTGCTATTTCAAATCTTTATTGTAGCCTTGAGTTGCTCTAGCAATTTTCTTTTTCTGGGTATAGTTTAGCTTTTTCTTACCTGCAAATGGGTTTGCTGTTTCTCTAAACTGTATACGAATAGGTGTACCCATCATTTTTAATGATTTACGGTAATAGTTCATTAAGTAGCGTTTGTACGAACTTGGTAATTTTTTAGCTGAATTACCATGAATCACAATAATAGGTGGGTTATAACCACCTGCATGTGCATATTTTAACTTAATGCGTCGACCTTGATACATTGGAGGCTGATGATCAAAAACCGCCATATCAAGTATTTTCGTAACCATTGCAGTAGAAATACGCTTCGTTGCACTAACAAACGCTTCTTCTACTGACTCATAAAGATGACCTACACCTGTGCCATGTAGAGCTGAGATAAAGTGAATTTTAGCAAAGTCGATAAAGCCTAAACGTCTA
>CAWVWK010000178.1:0-5265 GCA_963933725.1 uncultured Colwellia sp. | reverse complement strand
TTGTAAGGATAAATCCTCACCTACCGATAACGGGCTTGTGTCTTCGCTCTTAACTTAAAGCTGACAGCTTTAAACTTTTTGCGCTTTGCTTGTAAGGATAAATCCTCACCTACCAGAAAACGGGCTTGTCTTCGCTTTAAACTTAAAGCTCGTTCTTCTACCTAACCCCCATAAACCAATTATAGTCTTCTCTGCTTTGTAATTTTTGTGCCAAATAAAAACCTAATTCTTTAAGCTGGTCTTTATATTGGTATTGTCCAATTAAGCCTTTGAGTTTGCTCAGTGCTTGCTGGCTTTGACCAAGACCATCTAAAGCTAATATATAAGTATAGGCATATTGTGCTTCAGTCGGTGTTAAAGCCATTGCTTGTTGAAAAAAGTTAACCGCTTTAGCTGTATCTTTTTGTCTTACTAGATGTAATCCATAAGCATATTTTAAGCTACCTGATTTAGGCAAGTTTTTCATACCTGTAAGTAGTACTGAGTTTACTTGTGCTGCTCGCTGTTGAGAGCGATATAAATCTGCCAAATTGATATAACCAGCTTCAAAGTATGGCTCTATCTTTGTTGTCGCTTTAAAGGCTTGTTCAGCTTTGAGCACATCACCGGTATTATAAGCATTTACACCTTGATTCATTCGACCTTCTGCACGCCAGCTATTTATTGAGTTACTAACAGATAACGCTTCAAAGGCTTTAAGAAATGCCTTGTTATTTTGCGACCAGATAGCCGTATCAATTAAGCTTTGTGCTGCTGCAACACGAACGGCTTTGTATTTATCGCTTAATAATGGCGTTAATGATTTAATGCGTTCTTGGCTTACTAATAAACTAGCCGCTTTAGCAGCACTTAAACGAATTAAGGCTTCATTATGTTTTAAATAAGGAGTTAATATCTGTGAAGTCATCGTTTGCGTGGTAAATGATAGTTGCTCTATCGCTGATGCACGGTGGATAACGGCAATGCTTTCATCTTTTATTAAAGCGAGGTGGTCTTCTAAATTAATGCTTTGGCCACTATTTAAACTTATTAAGGCTTTTTCTGAGCGGCTTAATGACTTAGGTTTACCGTGCCATATAGTTAAGTTTTCAATGGCCCATTGGTTATCTTTGTCTTCATGACAGGTTGTACAAGCGTTAGGAGAGCCTATTTTCTTTGATAAATCAGGTCTTGGAATTTTAAAGCTATGATCGCGTCTATCATCTACTCCCATATAACGTGTTGTAGGCATATGACAATTTACACATTGTGCCCCCTTTGAGTCTAGCTCATGCTGATGATGGCTTTTCACATTATAAGCTTCGTCGCTATGACATTGCAGACACAAACCATTGCCGGGTACTTTTATTTTCATGGTATGTTTATCATGACAATCTAAGCAGTTTACCCCTTTACTGTGCATTTTACTTTGCAAGAAAGAGCCATATACATACACTTCCTCTTTGATTTGACCATCGGCATAATAATTAGGAGCAGCGGGTAATTGTGGTGTAAATTGATCTAAAAAAGGCGTACTGGCTTTAATGCCATCTGTTAAAGGTGAGCGTAAAGAGTGGCAGGCATAACAATTATCCATAAAGCCATTATCACGATGAGTGCCTTTCCATGAAGCTGTTTTCTCGCCGATTGCTCTTAACCATTGACCTGTTGGGTTGTGATTACTAACTAGTTGCGCTGTTGTTTTTACTTTTTGATTTTGATTTTGATTTTGATTTTTGGACGCATGCTCCGACATATCATCATGACACGATAAGCAACCTACATTGATATTATCAAATTGGGTTTTAAAGGTATTCGTTTTTGCATCATAGTTTCTTGTAAGACCATCTGAATGACAGTCTGCACACATGCCATTCCAGTTTTGCAGAGGTTGTCGCCAATGGAGCCTATCTTCTGGGCGAATTTCTTCATGGCTATAGTTATGATACCAACGTTGCCCACCTTCACTTTTACCTCTTGAATCCCAAGCAAAAGGAAGGACTTGCAAGGTGCCTTGTTTGGTTTCTACTAAATATTGTTGCAATGGAAAATGTCCGAATGTGTACTTTATCGGGTAAGTATTTTCTTTATCATCATAAGAGATAGTGACATGGTAGGTATTATTTTCTATAAAGAAGTGGGCTTTTTGTCCGTAGTGACTCACTTTAACGTTATTGAAGTTTGCTTTAACACTTTCTTTGTTGGCTAGCTCCATAGCTTTGGCGTGATCAGAAGTTTGCCATTTTTCGGCTACATTTTGATGACAATCTATACAAGATTGATTGGAGATGGGCTCTTTTTTTTCAAATTCATGAGGCTTTATTGACTGTGCTTGAATGTTTAAACTTAAAAGAAACGACAGAGCCAAAGCTAAAACAATATAAAACAAGCGAACGTACATCAAACTACTTTACCTTTAAAATTATTATTATCGTATTTCACAACATACATCCATACCCGAACTAGCTTTTTATAAGTGTTTCATTGTATGGCTTAATTGCTGGGAAAACTTGTACAATTTGTTGTTCTGAAAATTGCCAATGATTAGATAATACATTGCCAATCCATGCAAAGCTATTAGATGTTGGCATTAAATTGCGGTTTTCAAACAATTACGTTTATGCCAAACCTGACCACTTACCATTAACTTTTCCGCTCTTTACAGTGCCACCTGCTAAAAATAGGCCACTGGCTGTTCCGTGATCTGTACCTCCTGTGCCGTTTTCTTTTGCTTTCTTTTTAAGTACACGATATTTTGAAAATTGATTAAACACATCATTAAAAGATAACTTATTTATTTTATGCTGCCATCCGTTTTACATAACTTTAACTGAGCTTACTTTAATTTAAGTTAGGTCCAATCTGGTTAGCCATAAATCACTTAGAACCAAATTTAAAATCTCTAAGCGATCGCATCAAACTTATACACTATGTGCTTTTTGTAAGTGTTGTTGGGTTCAAGTATATTGCTTGGAAAATGAGCGTGGTTTTCTGCATCCGTGTGGTTTTGTGCCTCTAGACAAAGCCCTTTGAAAGCGCTAAATGGCTCATCAAGATAGTACCCGGTATAAAATTGGACAGCGTTTTGGTCGGTGTATAACGATAAACGTATTTTATTTTTTATTGAGGTTAAAATAGCGCTTGGTTTTGATAAAACAAAATCATCTGAACTAGGCATTTCTAAAAGACTCTGGTCTAAAACAAAACAATGATCAAAGCCTTTACTTAAACTATTTTCATTGCTGCCATCTACAGCAAAATGCTGCCCTATCACGCTTGAACTTGAGCTAGAATTTAAGGCTTGTTTGCTAAAATCAAAAGGGCTGTTTTCAACGCTTAGCATATTGCCTGTTGGGATATTATATTGATCAATTTCTAATATCTCATGAGAAAATAACTGTAAATGTAAGTCTAAACAATTTTCTTCACCCAAATTAAAATAAGCATGGTTTGTCATGTTAACTGCCGTAGGCTTATCGGTGTGGGCTTCGTATTGAATACTTAATGCATTATCGTCATTTAATTGATAAGTGACACTGATTAACAACTCTCCAGGAAAGCCTTGGTCACCGTCTTGGGATACTAGCGTGAACCTTACTGATGTATCTGAAAGTGCCCCTTCATCTATAGTCCAATAGCGAAATGAGAAATTTTCGATACCGCCATGCAAGCAATTATCGCCATCGTTTTGCGGCAATTGATAAGTCTGCTCGGCTATTTGAAAACGCCCCCCAGCAACCCGGTTACACACTCTGCCACATGTAGCGCCTAGGTAAAATGGATCATCTAGGAAGGCATCAAGATTTTGATAGCCTAACACCATAGGCGTTGAGACTCCGTTTACAGGGAAATTGATAGCCGTTATACGAGCACCAAAATTTGTTAATGCTACCGACATTCCTTGCTTATTTGTTAAGGTAATAACTTCAAGGTTTGATTTTTCAATGCTCATATTGTTTTGTATCCATTGGAATTATTTGACTGCCAGCGCCAAGTATTTGGCCATCATATTTTCTCAGCTTCTCTCTTCGTGCCAATTTAAGGCTTTATTGGTATTACTTGCGCTTGTTCTTTTAAAGCAGAAAAGGCCAATAATTTGGCCTTTGCAATACTTGTTGCATTGTTTAAGTGCTAGACACTCAATGTAACTAGGACTGTTGGCCTTTCAGTTTACATCTCTGTTGCTCTGGAAAAAGACGTTAATCGAGGCACTTAATATAATGTTTGGTTGTTCCAAATGCACTTTATAAGCAACAAAGAGTAACGCTTTTTCAAGCCAACCCGAAGGGCTGTGGCCTTTACCACCAAGTCGCGTATAAAGCGATTAAGATAATAATGATACCTAGCGATGCAATGTTGAACGAAGATGCTGTATCAAAACTTACTTTCTCTAGGCTTACGCTGCTATCTGTTGTGTTCGGTTTGCCCATTATAGATACGACATAACATAGGCCTAAACACAATAAGAACACCAAGCCTACACGGTCCATAAATGGAAGCGCTGGCCATGCAAACTTCAAAATTAATGAGAACGCTGCTGAGCCAATAGCGGCAGATAGTGCGCCCATAGAAGTGGCTCTTTTCCAGAACATACCCATAACAAAAATAACCACAATACCGGGTGTGAAGAAACCTGTGAATTCTTGAATGTACTGGAAGGCTTGATCAAACTTGCCAAGTAATGGTTGTGCAACCACTAAAGCAATACATAAAGAAACTAAAGAAGCGATACGGCCCACTTTTACATAATGTTGCTGAGAAGCTTCAGGCTTAAATCGTGTGTAAAGATCCATGGTGAAGATGGTTGATATACTGTTTGTCATTGAAGCAAGTGATGAAACAATGGCCGCAACCAATGCAGCGAAAACAAGTCCTTTGATACCAACAGGCATTAGCGCCATCATCGATGGATAAGCTTGATCTGGCGATGTTAATGTAGGATAAAGAACAACCGCTGCAATACCTGGTAAAACAACAATAAGCGGCATTAATAATTTAAGGTAGGCCGCAAAAGCGATACCTTTTTGTGCTTCTTTAATATCTTTGGCTGCAAGTGCACGTTGAATAATGTATTGGTTAAAGCCCCAGTAACTAAAGTTCATTACCCACATACCACCAATAAGCACCGAAATACCCGGCAAGCTCATGTAGTGATCATTCTCTGGGCTTAAAATCATATCGAAATGTTCAGGCATTTTTTCAGTTAAAATACCAAAACCGGCTAAAACACCTTGACCATCTGCAACAGCATCTAGTGCTAGGTAAGAGAGTAATAAACCACCAAAC
>CAWVWK010000177.1:0-5279 GCA_963933725.1 uncultured Colwellia sp. | reverse complement strand
GGGGTGAAAGGCAAGCTACGAGTTTTCGAGTTACGAGCTAGGTAAAGACACAAGCCCGTATGCGCACTTGACGAGACCTAGAGATTAGCGCAGAATGTCGCGGTTACAAATTTGTAAAAAATCTAAGAGTACATGGCGATGCAACACTTTTGTCATGTCGCATAATAACAAGTGAGCACTTATATATGAAAAAACTATTTTCCTCTTTTGCTGCTGCCGCTATCGTATTAACGACTAGTTCAGTTCAAGCAGATGAAGGCATGTGGCAACCTAATCAGTTACCTACTATTGCAAAACAATTAACAAAAGCTGGTTTAAAGCTTAACCCGAATGATTTAACCGACCTAACTGGTTTCCCGATGGGCGCTATTGTTAGTCTTGGTGGCTGTACAGCTTCTTTTGTATCAGACAAAGGTTTAGTAGCAAGCAACCACCACTGTGTTTACGGCTCTATTCAATACAATTCAACAGCAGAAAACAACTTACTTGAAAATGGTTTTTTAGCAAAATCTTTTGATGAAGAATTACCTGCAACCCCTGGAAGCCGTATTTATGTAACTGAAGAAATCAATGAAGTTACTGAACTTGTTAAAGCAGATCTCAACGACAACATGTCAGGAAGTGAGCGTTATAAAACAATTGATAAAAACTCAAAATCATTGGTAGCAGCTTGTGAAGATGACGACAGATACCGTTGTAGTGTTGTTAATTTCCACGGTGGCCTTGAATATTACTTGTTTAAGCAACTTACCATTAGAGATGTACGTTTAGTTCATGCCCCTGCGAAAAGTGTGGGTAAATACGGTGGCGATATCGACAACTGGATGTGGCCACGTCACACCGGCGATTACGGATTTTACCGTGCTTATGTAGGTAAAGATGGTCAGCCGGCTGATTTTAGCAAAGACAATGTACCATACGAGCCAAAGCATCACTTAAAAGTTAACAAAAGCAGTGTTGATGAAGGCGATTACATTATGGTTTTAGGCTACCCAGGCCGAACTAACCGTTACCGTACAGCTTATGAAGTAGAGAACCAATTTACTTGGGTTTACCCACAAGCAAAAGCTTACAGAGAAGAGATTATTGACTTAATTCACAATAACTCTGAAGTAGGTAGTGAAGCGCGCTTAAAGTATGAAGGAACTTTAGCGGGTTTAGCTAATTATGCTAAAAACTACGGTTCAATGATCAATAGCTACAACAAAGGTACTTTCTTGTCGCGTAAAGTTGAGCTTGAAAGTAACTTAAATGCTTGGTTGAAAAGTGATAAAAAACGCAAATCACAGTACGGTGAATCACTATCTGGTTTGAATAAACTTTTACAAGAGAGTAATGCTCACCAAGCCCGTGATCTAGTATTGGGATATTTACGTTATAGCAAAATGCTAACAACAGCTAATTCGCTTTATCGTTTATCACTTGAAAAAGAATTACCAAATATTGAGCGTGAGCGTGGCTACCAAGAGCGTGACATTGCTCGTTTTGAGCAAGGCATGAAAGCATTTAACCGTCGTTATGATGAAAACATTGATAAAGAAATCCTTGTTGCCATGTTAACGCATTATGTTGCTTTACCTGAAAGCGAGCGTTTAAGTTCACTTGATAAGTTCTTTAAGCTTACTAATGTTAATGCTAAGAACTTTAATGAAGAAGCACTACGTAAGCTTCTCAACGAAATGTATAAAGTTTCAGCAATTGATGAGCAAGAACAACGTTTAGCTTGGATGTCTAAAACACCTGCAGACTTTGAAAAAAGTGATGACCCGTTCATTCAGCTATCTGTAGCTACTGCTAAACAGCGTAAAGCGATTGAAGATAAGTCGAAAGAGTTATCTGGAAATATTCAAGCTTACCGTCCTAAGTATATGGAAGCTTTAATTGCTTACTTCAACGACAACAACCTACCTGTTTATGCTGATGCGAACAGCACATTACGTATTACCTACGGTAATGTTAAAGGTTATTCTCCGCAAGATGGTTTAACAGCAACACCTTACACAACTTTAGAAGGTATTGTTGCAAAAGATACTGGTGTTGCACCATTCGATGCACCGAAGAAGCAACTTGAACTGATTAAAAACAAGCAATATGGCGAGTATGCTAAAAAATCTATTGGTTCTGTACCAGTAAATTATCTTGGTACACTAGATATTACAGGTGGTAACTCTGGCTCTCCAACGCTTAATGATAAAGCTGAATTTGTTGGTTTAGTTTTTGATGGTGTTTACGAAAGTATTATCGGTGACTGGGATTACGACACTAAGTTAAATCGCTCTATTCACGTAGACATTCGTTACATGCTTTGGACGATGGAACACGTTGACGGTGCTACTAACCTAATTGAAGAAATGGATATTGTTGAGTAAATAAAGACAATAATTAGCATTAAAAATCCGACCAAGTGTCGGATTTTTTGTTTTTTACTGCAGATACAGCTGAAATGCTAGATAGCAGAGTTTTCTAAAACATCGTAATTACACAGATTTCGCGAATTAAGTCACTTTTTCGGTTAAGACATTAGACACTACAAATTGGGATTAGAGACTAGCCCGTTTTGCCCGCAGATAAACAGGATAAGTGCGGATGAGTGACTAGACATTTATGGGTAAGGTAAAGTGCAAAGAAAGCAGTTACCGTTGAGAAAAGAATAAACATTTGATTTGAGCTTCCTCTTTGCAGCAAAGTGTCTCGGTGGTAGAAACTTGCCTTGCTGGATTATCAAAACTTCCTTCAAAGTATTTATTACGATAGGCACTTCAAGGAAAGTAAGGAGTAACTCGATATGAAACTTGTGCAAATTGGAACGAATGATTGCTCGTAAATAACTTATTCTCCATTGTTTGTTGTAGCACAACCAGTTATAGCGAATGTAAAGAGAATCTATAAGTATTTCATAAAGCTCCCTTGTCTTCTTTGGTTTTATTTTCTGCTTCGTTTAATACTTTTTCAGCTAAAGTATCGAAGCCGGCACCTTCTGGAGCTTTTAGTACAACGAGATATTCTTTGGGGGCAAAGATACCTAAGTTAAGACTAAGTGCTTGCACATATTCCCAGCCAAGTTGACTAAAGTTATTTAATTGTTTTTCAAATAATGGATCGGCTCTTAAAGGGTTGCCAAATAAAGTAAATCCCTTCGCTTTAGGTTTAAATATAAAATTCTTATAAATCCATGTCATTTTTTGCTCCTCAAAATGTAACACCTTATTTCTAAAAGTACTTTAAATTGCCTAAGTAGCATTTTTCATGATAACAACCTTAAAACTTTTATTAATATAAATCAATTATTTATTAAAAACACATCAAGCTAAAATAAAAGTTACTAAAATACTAAACTGGGAGGTTGGCCTAACTAAGCGCGCTATTTAATCTATTTAGTTTTAAGCCCTTCACCGTGTTATTAACACGCAATTAAATATATACTCTGAATACTGTTATTGCTTATAATTTGATTTCACCATTGCATCTAAGCAATAGCCCTCTTCAAAAAATTTCTAATTTTAGAGGTAAATAGTTGATTGAAAAATAGCCATCGTGTTGTTTAGAACAAGTTTAATACCAATTCCATTAAATTTGAGATCTTGTTGTACCAAGGAAAAATGATTCCGGGCAAGGCGCTCGATTGAGTAACTAGCTATTGGGATTGAGAGTTTTGAAGCCATGACTTATTTTAACCAGTACAAGTGAGCAATAACTTAATTGAATTGTTATAAACTTAGCCATACGCAATTAAGTTTATAGTTTATTCTATCTCAATTGCTACTACCACTTAACGTCAGTTATAGAAGTAATAGGTATTATAATAATAAAGGAGCCAATCATGGCCTACCAAACAGTTTTAACCAATTTTTTAGAAAATAGTAAAAAGTATCAAGAACAGGCCTTTTTGCATCAACCTATTAAGAGTGTATGGCATACGTTATCGTTTAATGAAGTAGAGCAACAAGCTAGAATTATTGCTTTTGGTCTACTTGAACAAGGCTTTAAGCCAGGTGATCGCATTGGTCTACTTTCAAAAAATTGCGCTCAGTGGTTTATTACAGATCTAGCTATTATGATGGCAGGAATGATCAGCGTCCCTATTTATTCAACGGCTAATGGTAAAACAATAAGTTATATTATTGAGCACAGTAAAATGAAAGCGCTTTTTATTGGTAAACTTGATTCTGTCGAAGCTGTTTCAAAAAGTATTAATAATGAGTTACTCACTATATCATTTCCCTATCCCACTTTACCTTGTAAAAGTCTTTGGCAAGATTGGTTAGATACTTATGCGCCATTAACCCAAATACACCAAGCAACACTGAATGAGTGTGTGTCAATTATTTACACCTCTGGTACAACCGGTGTGCCAAAAGGCGTTGTAATAAGTCATTTAAATCTAACCTCTGCTGCTTATAGTATCTGTGCTCTTCTTGAAGCTTCTCGAAATGATCGCGTTATGTCTTATTTACCCCTTGCACACATTACGGAGCGAAGCATTATTGAGAGCGCATCTTATACTTGTGGTATGCAAGTTTATTTTGTTGAAGATTTAAATACCTTTATTGATGATGTTCGCCACTCATCACCTACTCTTTTCTTGTCTGTACCTAGATTGTGGGCTAAGTTTCAAGCACAAATATTTACCAAAATGCCGGCAAAGAAACTTAACTTGTTATTAAAAATACCTTTTATAGGTAAAAAAATTGCAAATAAAATCAAGTCAAACCTAGGTTTATCATCTGCTCGTATTTTTGCCAGTGGCTCTGCGCCAATTGCTAAATCCTTATTAACTTGGTATCAAAAAGTAGGGATTAATATTTCTGAGGGCTGGGGGATGACAGAAACTTCTGGCATGTCTTGCGGCAATTTACCTTTTGTAACAGAAAGAATTGGTACTATTGGCGTTCCTGCAGACTGTGTTGAAATGAAGCTCTCTGAGCAACAGGAAATTTTAATTCGCGGTGACGCTGTGTTTAATGAGTACTACCTCAATCCAGAAACCACTGCAAATGAGTTTACTGGGGAATGGTTTCATACAGGTGATAAAGGTCAGATAACTGAAGATGGCGCTTATAGAATTATTGGCCGTATAAAAGAGCAGTTTAAAACATCAAAAGGAAAATATGTTGCCCCTGTTCCCATAGAAGGAATGCTTTGTCGTAACAGCGCTATTGAGCAAGTTTGTGTTGTCGGCTCAGGGTTAAAGCAACCGATTGCTTTAGTTGTACTTGGGGAGGGAATAGAACGATCCGACTTTTCAGTTCAACAAGAATTACAATCGACATTAGAAGCTG
>CAWVWK010000176.1:0-5298 GCA_963933725.1 uncultured Colwellia sp. | reverse complement strand
TCGAAAAGACAAAGTAGACAAAAAAGCTACTCAAGCAAAAGCAAAAAAATAGCCTGTTTATTTTGCTCTGTGGGCAGTTTTTCTTTTTAAAAATTTATTTTTCAGAACTTATTTTTTAAAATAAGACCCTGTGACAAAATCTAGTCGCCAAGTTTCTCTAACTTGGCTTCTAGCTTAATCAGTTTTTCATAAATATCAGCATTTTGCTTTAAAATATTGTCATTTTGCTTTCTCAGCTCTCTGTTTTTGATATTCGTATCAGCAAAACCAAAAATTTTGTTAGCAAAGACAGCGCCCACGCCACCTAAAATGCCAACACCTAATAAAAACATAACAAACACCGCCATACGACCGATTAAAGTTATCGGATAAACATCACCAAAACCAATGGTTGTTGAAGACATTAACATTAACCAAACAGCATCTTGATAAGTTGTAACCGGGGAGTTTTCTACAGACAGCTCTGCTATCAAGGTGATATAACCTAAGCCAAAATTGATCATAAAAAAGATAGCCATAGAAAGTGAGCCTAAAACCGCATAGTTATAGTTAGTTACACCAAATTCATCGACACTATAGAGCTTACTATTCTCCATGACTTTTTGCAGTACTATCATATTAATTCCTTTATTTATTTGTTTTTTACTTATTGCTTAATAGTAACTATTTTATTTTATAATAAAAACTCTTTTAAAACGACTTAGTCTTATTTGATTTGATAAATGGGCAAAAAAAAGCACCTGTAAAGGTGCTTTAATGTTATAAACGTTGAGCTAACTTGTCTGAGCAATCTGGTCGCTAACTTACCGAAACACGAGCAAACTTACGTTTACCAACTTGATAAATAGCTTGGCTACCACTTTCAATCACAAGGCTTTTATCTGTGATTTTTTCACCTTCTATTTTTGCTGCGCCCTGTTTAATCATTCTAAACGCATCAGAAGTACTATTAACTAAACCAGCTTCTTTTAATAAGTTAGCAATGCCGATACTGCCACCTTCTGCTGTTATAGCAACTTCTGGTATCTCATCTGGCATAGCACCTTTTTGGAAACGGTTTATAAACTCTTGATGAGCAGCTTCTGCAGCTGCTTCATCGTGAAAACGCTCAATAAGCTCTTTTGCTAAATCTATTTTAACATCACGAGGGTTTTTACCTTGCTCTATCTCTGTTTTATAACCTTCAATTACTGCAAGCGGTTTAAAACTTAATAGCTCGTAATAACGCCACATAAGTACATCTGAAATAGACATGATTTTACCGAACATCTCAGTAGGCGAATCGGTAATACCTATATAATTGCCCAGTGACTTAGACATTTTTTGCACGCCATCTAAACCTTCAAGTAACGGCATCATTAAAACAGTTTGAGGGCGTTGACCTTCCGACTTTTGAAGTTCACGCCCCATCAGTAGATTAAACTTCTGGTCTGTACCACCAAGCTCTACATCAGATTTTAATGCTACAGAATCCCAACCTTGCACAAGCGGGTACATAAACTCGTGTATTGCAATTGCTTGCCCATTGGCATAACGCTTTTTAAAGTCATCACGTTCCATCATACGAGCAACCGTTTGACGAGAAGCAAGTTTTAACATGCCAGCAGCACCTAGCTCTTCCATCCAAGAAGAATTAAAAGCAACCGTTGTTTTAGCGGGATCAAGTATTTTAAAAACTTGCTCCTTATAGGTTTCTGCATTCGCTAAAACATCTTCTTTGGTAAGTGGCTTACGTGTAACATTTTTACCGGTAGGGTCGCCAATCATGCCAGTGAAGTCACCAATTAAGAAAATAACTTCATGACCTTGTAATTGGAACTGACGAAGCTTATTAATTAGCACCGTATGTCCTAAATGTAAGTCAGGTGCCGTGGGATCAAAGCCCGCTTTAATTTTTAACGGCTTACCTTTTTTAAGTTTTTCTAACAACTCTGCTTCAAGTAAAATCTCTTCTGCGCCGCGTTTAAGCTCTGCAAATGCTTGTTCTATATTAGTCATGTGTGCTCCACTGCAGCAATTTAATTCTCAATGGCATTAATTGAGTATTTATACCAATTTCTATATAGGCTAGATTCTACTTTATTTTCTGCCCTGATCAAATGGAATTCCCTTTCTTCTTACACATTTTTTTACACCCTTTCTCTAACTTTTTTGAAACTTCTTTCAAAGTTTTGATATAGTACCGACACAATCTATTATAAACAGCTTGCTATTATCAATATCAGTACGACTCCAGTGAAAAAAGCCTTATCACTTTTCAATCAATTACCTAAGTTTCATCGCTCTATTATTATAGGTGGTTTGTTATTTTTATTTTTTATCATAACCATTACGAGCAATAACGATGACACAGCAAATACCAGCACTAAGAGCCCTTTAGAACAACAACTTGAAGTAGGTAAGCGTTATCAAATAGCTATGCCTGGCCATAACGATATTGCTGCAAGTAACGAGAAAAACATTGAGTTACCTACGCTGCGTAAAAGAACTAAAAACTTACCCACCATTGAAGAAAACAGCAGCCTTAATACGGTTAATTCTCAACAAGCTAGCGATGTAACTTGGCAAAGTGTTACGGTAAAAAGTGGTGACTCACTGGGTAAAATTTTTAAGCGATTAGGCTTTAGCTCTCAAACAACTTATGCGATAAGTACTGCACAAGGTAAGCATACCTCTTTACTAAAACGCCTAAATATTGGTGATAACATACGTATTGCCAGTAATAGTGATGACAAACTTACCGCCCTAGAATTCATTATGTCTAAAACCGAGACGCTATTTGTTAACTTAGTAGGTGAAAAATACGTTTCACATAAAGAAACAAAAGAAATAGAGATAAGCCAAGGTTTTGCACACGGCATTATCACCTCAAACTTTTGGAATGCCGGTAAAAGCGCTGGTTTAACCGATGGTCAGGTTATTGAACTGGCAGATATTTTTGGTTGGGATATCGATTTCGCTCTCGATATTCGTGCAGATGATTCTTTCCATGTGATATTCGAGAAAAGATACATTGAAGGTGAATATATTGGCACAGGGAATATCCTTGTCGCCGAGTTTATTAACCAAAATGATGTCTTTCAAGCGATAAGGTTTGAAGACGGTGAATATTATGACGCTAAAGGCAAAAGCATGCATAAAGCCTTCCTTCGAGCGCCAGTTAATTTCAAATATATTAGCTCAAACTTTAAACCTAAACGTTTTCATCCGGTACAAAAGCGTTGGAAAGCTCATCGAGGCGTAGATTACGCAGCTAAATCGGGTACACCCGTAGTTGCTGCTGGTAATGGTACTGTGACGCATTCTGCATACAATAAATACAATGGCAACTATGTATTTATTCAACATGGTAATGGTATTGTTACCAAGTATTTACACTTTACCAAACGTAAAGTTAAAAAAGGGCAACGTGTCAAACAAGGTCAGTTAATTGGTACGGTTGGTGCAACTGGTCTTGCTGCAGGCCCTCATCTACATTACGAATTTCTGGTTAACGGTGTACACAGAAACCCAAGAACAGTTCGCTTACCTGAAGCAAAGCCTATTGCGAAAAAATATCGTAAAAAGTTTGATGTTTTTGCTAAAAAGCAACTTGATACACTTGCCTCTTCTAAAGATGCTGTTTTTTAATTAAAAAAATCATCGAGGCGAAAACTGATGTCTAATCATTTATCTGAAGCAGCCAATCAAAATAAACCGATGTACTACATCGGTTTAATGTCAGGCACTAGTGCAGATGGTATCGATTTAGCTTTAGTTCGCTTCGATTCCGACACAAATCCAGATGTCAAAACTAGTCTAGTTGCCCATTATTACCACCCTTATAACACAACTATCGCCAGTAATATTAAGCAACTTTATAACGCCACACATAACGAAATTGATTATGCATTTGCTCTTGATATTGAACTTGCCCATATTTTTGCTAATGCCGTTGAGCAATTTTTAGCACAAGAAAGCTTATCGCCTGAAGATATCATCGCCATTGGTAACCACGGTCAAACAATTCGCCATAGACCAACATTAGATTACCCTTTCACTTTACAAATAGGTTGTAGCCAGACATTAGCAATACTTACTAACATTCGCGTTGTTGGTCAATTTAGGAAGAAAGATCTGGCTTTGGGCGGCCAAGGAGCCCCTTTAGTTCCTGCATTTCATCAGAAAATATTCTCTCACCCTACCTCTGATGTATTTGTAGTAAACATTGGCGGTATTGCCAATATGACTTACTTACCTGCCCCAGCGATAGCATTGCAAGGAAAAGAATCTATAGTAAACGCTCAGGTATTAGGTTTTGATACTGGACCGGGCAATGGCTTAATGGATGAGTGGTATATTGCACACCACAAAAGCAGTAAGGTTCAATATGACCAAGAAGGTTTGTGGGCGAGTCAAGGAGAGTGTAACGCTTTACTTCTAGAACACTTCTTAAATGATCTTTATTTTACAAAGAAAGGGCCAAAAAGCACTGGGCGTGAATACTTTAATATGGATTGGCTAACTTCAAAGCTTAATGCATTCCATCAACAACATGCTGAAGTTTCTGCTTCGTCAATTCAAGCAACCCTCATTTTACTAACTGCTAGTACAATTTGTAATGAGATCAAAAAATTGTCATCAGAAGGTCTTGTTTATTTTTGTGGCGGCGGAGTACACAACAAAATGCTCATGGAGCATATTAATACCTATTTAAATACAGATTTAAATAAAAAGTTAAATACAGAATTGAATACCACTAAAAACCAGCAAGATAAGCCCTTTCAGGTATTAGATACGCTTAATAAGGACATTGATGGAGATCAACTAGAAGCCGTTGCTTTTGCATGGCTTGCTTATGCTTATGATCACAATATTCCAAGCAACATGCCAGCAGTAACCGGTGCCAGAAAATACTGTACTTTAGGGGTAAACTACACCCCTTAACCAACAACTTTAGCATCTAATATCTAAAAAACATTTAGTGCTTACTTACAGAATAAATATAGCTTAAAGAAGCAGCAAAATAAAAATGTGGGTATTGATCTGTGTGGATAGCTGTCATATGTTAGCTTTAAAATTTATTTTTATAATTTTAACTTACCTTACGCCAGAAAACGTAAAATATATTGAACGATAGTAGCTTAATTAATGACATCCGCCAATAGTTAGGTATAATCAAATCATTACTATCAAAAAAATAAAAAATGGTGCTCTTTATGGATGTTGGCGCAAGGTTAAAGTCAATTAGATTAATCAGAAATATATCACAACGAGAACTAGCTAAACGAGCTGGAGTTACAAACAGCACTATTTCGA
>CAWVWK010000175.1:0-5316 GCA_963933725.1 uncultured Colwellia sp. | reverse complement strand
ATAAAACCTTGTTCAAAAGGGACAGGAACACCGCACAGCATAAGCGGGCCTTTTCCACCAAATTTATGTACATCGTAGCCATGACCAATTCGCATCAAATATCCTTTAGAATAAGTTAAGTTTTCTTTATATAATTAGCTCACTTTTATGAAGCTCTGTTTTCTTAGTTATGATTAGGGGCGTCGCATGCTATGTTGACTTATTAAGATAAAATGCCGCCAGCGCTAGATCTTCTGGGCGAGTTATTTTAATATTTTGACGGTTTCCAAGCACCAACATACTTGCTAAACCTATAGACTCTATTGCTGATGACTCATCGGTAATATCAAGGGACTTATCTAGCGCATTTTCAATCGCGCTAATGAGTTCATTGGTTTTATACATTTGTGGTGTGAGTGCTTGCCAAATGTCTTTTCTATCAACCGTTTTTTCAACTTTAGCATTTGTATTGGTTGTCATTGGTACATTTTTCTTTAATGTATCAACAACAGGCACAGCGAGTAAACCACCGATATCATTATTCACACACTGCTCTATAAGCCTTGTTATTTCTTCGTGCGTCACGCAAGGTCTTGCTGCATCATGGACTAATACCCACGGATTGGCTTTCTGATCTAAACACAATAACCCATTTAACACCGAGTCTACTCGCTCCTTCCCACCGATGACTTGCAAAACGCGAGGATCCTTTGACACATTAAGTCCATTAAAGTACTCATCAGATGGGCTCAGTGAGACAATAATCTTTTTAATTAATGGGTGAGCTAATAAATTAGATAATGTGTGTTCGATAACACTTTTAGATCCTATCTTTAAATATTGTTTAGGGCTATTGCTAAGCATGCGCTTACCTGCTCCAGCTGCCGGCACAACGACGATAAATTTCGAGATTAGATTAGTCATTTGATATTTTAGATTGTAAATTTTTCTTAGGGATAATACGAAAAAAAGTTTCATTTTCTTTAATCATACCAAGCTCGTTGCGGGCTCTTTCTTCAATGGCTTCATAGCCTAGTTTTAAATCGTCAATATCTGCATAAATAATTTTATTTCGTTGCTTTAATTTTTCATTATTTTCTTGCTGTCTTTGTAGCTCGTTTTTTAGCACAAAATAATCTGGCGCACTGTTTTTACCGAACCAAAGTCGGTATTGCAGTGAAGCAAAAAGGATAATTAAAATAAAAGTAAATAACCGCATAACTTATATAACTTAATATAGTTTTAAAGAAACTTAATAATATCGAATGTTACTTAAAAAGGAGACGAAATTTAGTTTAAAGTATAATGTCTATTGGAACTTATAACTATAGGCAATTCAAATTTTTCCAATTAATTGCACACGATAGAAGCAGTTCACGTAATGTTGGAATGTGTGGGCGTAATTTTACCGTACGATGATTTGTCGTATTATGCTTATCTTGCCATCGATGACCAGCGCATGCAGCTATCATTACTTTTTTGTTAGCTTTAACTAGCTCAATCTCTGGTTTACTTTCTGACACTTTACTCTTTAATGGAGAAAACCAACCCGCTATATTCGTACGAACTCTTGTTTTTTCTGTATCTATTCTATCTATACTGTCTAGCGTAATCTGCCCATTCACCAATAACGGGACAACCAAGCCTGTAATACTTCCTCCTTTTTCATGAATAAGCGATGTATACCAGTTTTTGATTTCTTCTTCAGACTGTGCGAATGTAGGTTGTGATTGAGATTGCTTTGCTGACCAACTTGCATTTTGAACATCTAAAATTAAAGGAGTTAAACCTTTCTCTTTAATATTCAACATAACATGTGCTGTTCTGACGATATAATGATTAAGGCTTTTCAATCGTCCCTGCAGAACTAACACATCAGCATTATCTAGCGTAGCTAAAGCACGAACTTCACGTTCGTAAAGACCATTGCATAATTCTGCAAAGTCATTATCGCTAATTTTTTCTTGCCAAAGAGAAGTTTGCATCATTATTACCTTAAGACATCAACCATATCACTGCTAATACCAATCTCATTTAATATGTGACAATTTCTCCTTGCTAAAATAACCAACTATTTCGTTATTTCTTTAATAATTAGAACAACTAGTTACTTAAATAAATGCCTTGTATTTGTCAATTCTCTCTACGTATAAAATAGATCACATATTAAATGAAACTGGTATAAAAGGTTTACATGTTAAATAAACCAAGTGTGTAATTTATAAACTAAGCATACTCGATAACAGATAAAAAATAAAATAAACCAATTATTTAGCCAGCAAAAAAAATCCCCATATTTAAAATATGAGGATTTTATTGTGTCATAAAAAAACGTTTTTTCAGCAGTGTTTTTAACCTATTTACGTTAAATTATTGACCTTTGATTTCTGATACACCATTGTAAATAGCTTTATCACCAAGGAACTCTTCGATACGTAATAATTGGTTATACTTAGATACACGATCTGAACGACATAAAGAGCCTGTCTTAATTTGGCCAGCTGCTGTACCTACTGCTAAATCAGCAATCGTTGCATCTTCTGTTTCACCACTTCGGTGAGAAATAACAGCGGTATAACCTGAGTCTTTAGCCATTTTAATCGCTGCTAAGGTTTCTGTTAATGAGCCAATTTGATTGAATTTAATTAAGATAGAGTTAGCAATACCTTTATCAATACCTTCTTTGAAGATTTTAGTATTTGTTACAAATAAATCATCACCAACAATTTGAACTTTATCGCCTAAAAGGTCTGTTTGGTATTTAAAACCATCCCAGTCAGACTCATCTAAACCATCTTCAATTGAAACAATTGGGTATTCTTTACAGAGCTCACCTAAGAAATCAGAAAACTCATTTGAAGTGAACTTCTTACCTTCACCTTTAAGGTCGTAAATACCTTGGCCATCATTTGCTTGAGCATCATAAAACTCAGACGCTGCACAATCCATTGCTAGGGTAATATCACTACCTAAAGAGTATCCCGCCGCTACAACAGCTTCTTTTATAACAGCTAACGCATCAGCATTTGAAGCTAAATCTGGTGCAAAACCACCTTCATCGCCAACAGCGGTATTTAAACCCTTGTTAGACAATACTTTTTTAAGAGCATGAAAAATTTCAGCGCCCATACGTAATGCTTCAGTAAAGTTTTTAGCTCCTACCGGCTGAACCATAAACTCTTGAATATCAACATTATTATCTGCATGCTCACCACCATTAATGATGTTCATCATAGGTACAGGTAGGCTATAAACACCTGAAGTGCCATTTAAGTCAGCAATGTGCTCAAATAACTGAACGCCTTTATCCATCGCTGCAGCTTTGGCTACTGCTAATGAAACAGCAAGAATCGCGTTAGCACCGAATTTTTCTTTATTTTCAGTACCATCTAAATCAATCATAATTTTGTCTACATTACTTTGATCAAGAGCATTTTGGCCAACTAAAGCAGGGGTAATATTATTTTTTATCGCGGCAACAGCATTTAAAACACCTTTACCTAAATAACGTGCTTTATCACCGTCACGTAATTCTAAAGCTTCACGAGAACCTGTTGAAGCACCAGATGGAGCAGCAGCGCGTCCCCAAGCACCAGACTCTAAATAAACATCGGCTTCAACCGTCGGGTTACCGCGTGAGTCCATAATTTCGCGAGCAAAAATTTTACTAATGTTTGACATTTTACTTCCTTAAAAGTTTATTATTGTTTGGCCGAAGCCATTCTAAAAAGTTATTTAAACAACGCTAGGAGCGCTGAGGTATGAATCTAAAACAAAAACCGCAGCGTGTGCTGCGGTTTAATTATGTACAATGATTAACTGTTGCTTTGTTTTTGATGAGCAAAAGATGCAGCAACAAAACCTTCAAACAACGGATGTCCATCCCGAGGCGTAGAGTTAAACTCTGGATGGAATTGGCCAGCAACAAACCATGGGTGTTCTGGAACTTCTATCATTTCGACTAATTTTTTATCAGCAGATAAACCAGAGAAAACTAAACCTTTCTTACTTAACTCATCTCTGAAGTTATTATTTACCTCATAACGGTGACGGTGTCTTTCATTAATTGTTTCACTGCCGTATACGTCATGTGCTTTGGTACCTTTTACCAGGTGACACAATTGAGAACCTAAACGCATGGTACCGCCAAGATCTGAGTTTTCACTTCTATACTCAACTTGTCCTTCCTCGTCTAACCATTCATTGATTAAACCGATAACAGGGTAAGGTGATTCCGAGTTAAACTCAGTACTATTAGCATTCTCCATACCAGCAACATTTCTCGCATATTCAATAAGCGCGACTTGCATACCTAAACAAATGCCTAGGTAAGGTACTTTGTTTTCACGGGCATATTTAGCCGCTAAAATTTTACCTTCTACGCCACGGTCTCCAAAACCACCAGGAACAAGTATCGCATCATATGATCTTAATGAGTCTACACCTTTGATTTCTAGATCTTGTGAGTCGACATAATTTATTTTTACAGTAACTTGGTTTTTTAAACCTGCATGTTTTAAAGCTTCGTTAACTGATTTATAGGCATCTGGTAATTCAGTATATTTACCAACCATGGCAATATTTACTTCACCAACAGGATTTGCTTCTTGGTATAAAACTTTTTCCCATTCACTTAAGTCTGCTTCTGGAACTTCTAATCCAAAGCGTTGAACAACAATATCATCAGCACCTTGTGACTTTAATAAAGCCGGTACTTTGTAGATACTGTCAACGTCTCTCATTGAAATAACAGCTCGTTCTTCTACGTTTGTAAATAATGCGATTTTAGCACGTTCGTTTGCTGGAATAATGCTCTCAGAACGACAAACAAGAATATCAGGGAAAATACCTATAGAACGTAATTCTTTAACAGAGTGTTGTGTTGGTTTAGTTTTGATTTCACCAGCAGCGGCTAAATAAGGAACAAGCGTAAGATGCATGAACATAGCACGTTCACGACCAACTTCTGTTGCTAATTGACGAATAGCTTCTAGGAAGGGTTGTGATTCAATATCACCAACCGTGCCACCAACTTCAACCATTGCAACATCATAACCTTCAGCGCCCTCTATTACTCTGCGCTTAATATCATTTGTGATATGTGGAATAACTTGAATCGTTGCACCTAAAAATTCACCTTTACGTTCACGAGCAAGAATATCTTGATAGATACGGCCTGTAGTAAAGTTGTTTCTTTTAGACATTTTGGTACGAATAAATCGTTCATAATGACCTAAATCTAGATCTGTTTCTGCACCATCTTCTGTTACAAAAACTTCACCGTGCTGAATAGGGCTCATTGTACCTGGATCAACATTAATATATGGGTCAAGTTTA
>CAWVWK010000174.1:0-5344 GCA_963933725.1 uncultured Colwellia sp. | reverse complement strand
CAAAAAGGCATTGTCAGCTAACGCTATCAAAGCGAAGCCTATAAAAGCTAAACCAATCAAAGCCAAGACAACGAAGGCGAACTCTTCAGGCACACCTCTATCTATAAGCCCTTATGTACAAACAGCAACTTGGGCTAAACCTTGGTGGCTATCAAGACATAATGAAAAAATCGCTTTAAAAAATAAAATGGGTCAAGTTGATTTAGTTTTTCTAGGAGACTCTATCACCCATGCTTTTGACAATAAAGCGCAAGCAACATGGCAAAAGTATTATGCGCAGCGAAAGGCATTAAACCTTGGGTTTGGTGGCGATAGAACAGAGAATGTTTTGTGGCGCCTTCAACATGACGCTGTAGCGGGAATTAACCCGAAGCTATTGGTGTTAATGATAGGTACTAACAATACAGGTCACAGAAAAGACAGCCCAGAAGATATCGCCTTGGGTATTAAAGCGATTATAGATGACTTAGCTGTTCGCCTACCAAAAACTAAAGTTCTATTGCTTGCTATTTTTCCGCGTGGTGTTGATGCAAACGATCCTCTACGCGTGATAAATGATAAAACCAATAACTTGATTAAACATTATGATGATGGCAAACAGGTACACTACCTTAATATTAATGATATTTTTCTTGATGAGCAGGGGGTATTAAAAAAATCTGTCATGACAGACTTATTACACCCTAATGCCAACCAGTACGATAAATGGGCTGATGCAATGGCGCCTTTTATTAAGCAGTTAATGGAGTAAACTATGCTCTTAAAGAGAGCCATCGAGCTATCTTTTATCTTTTTAGTCTTAGTGTTACAAACGAATGCTAACGCTGAAGTGACTATACCTAAGCTTTTTGCTGACTACATGGTGTTACAGCGAGACCAGCCTATACATGTTTGGGGCTGGGCAAATGCGAAGGTGTTAGCCGATAAAATAGTTATTTGGCACCCTCAATATCCTGCAGCCAGAAAAGTACGTTATGCATGAGCAAATAACCCGAATACGCCCATTTATAATCAAGCAGGATTACCATTACTACCTTTTGAATACGAGATAGGTAATGAGATAGCGAAACAGTCACAATAAAAAGAAAGTAATAAAAGAAAAAACAAAAATATTGATAACATAATCGTCAATATACAAGTCTAACTTAGAACGTGGAGCAATAAAAATGATAAAAAAAATGCTTTTAAGTACCGCTATATGCAGCCTATTAATTGCCTGTAATGGTGAAGCGGTAAACAATCAACAGACCAAAAAAATAAGTCCTCAAAAAGCTAAACCCAATGTTGTTATTTTTTATGTTGATGATCTAGGTTATGGCGATTTAAGCAGTTACGGTATGACAGCAACTAAAACGCCTAATGTTGATGATTTAGCAAAAGACGGCATTCGCTTTACTGATGCGCATAGTTCAGCAGCAACTTGTACACCGTCGCGTTATTCTTTATTAACAGGTCAATATGCCTTTAGAAATAATGCGGCAATCTTACCGGGAGATGCTCCACTCGTTATTGACCACACTAAACCAACCTTGCCCAAAATGTTTAAACGAGCGGGTTATAAAACGGCAGTAGTGGGCAAGTGGCACTTAGGGTTAGGTGATGGTTTTGTTGATTGGAATAAAGCCGTTAAACCGGGTCCATTAGAGTTAGGGTTTGATTACAGTTTTTTAATGCCAGCAACGGGGGATAGAGTCCCGACAGTGTATTTGGAGAACCGTCATGTGGTTAATCTATCTAAAGACGATCCTATTGCAGTCAGTTACATAGAGCGTATAGGAGATCGTCCTGTTGGCACACAAAGCCCTGAGTTATTAAAACAAAAGGCTGATTTACAGCACAGCGCCACTATAGTAAACGGCATTAGTCGTATCGGCTGGATGGCTGGTGGTAATAAAGCCGAATGGGTTGATGAAGATTTCCCGTTTGTATTTACTGATAAAGCGATTGATTTTATTCAGTCGGCAAAAGATGAACCCTTTATGTTGTTTTTCCCATTTCATGATATTCACGTGCCACGAGTACCTCATGAAATGTTTGCTGGTAAGTCAGGCATGGGCCCTCGAGGTGATGCAATATTACAGATGGACTGGATGACAGGGCGTATTGTTGATGAATTGAAAAAGCAGGGGCTATATGACAATACACTGATTATTTTCTCAAGTGATAATGGCCCTGTAATGGATGATGGCTATGCAGATATGGCTGAAGAAATGCGTGGTGACCACGACCCTTCTGGCGGTTACCGAGGTGGTAAATACAGTGCTTATGAAGCGGGAACAAGGGTTCCTATGATTGTTACCTATCCTAATGGATTAAAAAATAAAGGGGATAGTGAAGCTTTAATTAGTCATATCGACTTGTATAAATCTTTAGCTGAATTTACCGGTGTAGAGCTTATGCAAGGCGAAGCAATCGACAGTGAGAATATGTTATCGGCTTTATTAGGTGCAAGTGCTAAAGGTAGGGAAGAGATGTTAGAAGAATCTTTCACGCTCTCTCTTAGAAGTGGAAAATGGAAGTATATTGCGCCATTTAATGGAACGACACCTGGTTGGTTAGCGAATAAAACCGCTATCGAAAACGGCTTAAATACTAGCCCTCAGTTATTCGATATTACCATTGATTGGCAGGAAAAAATGAATTTGGCTGCTGAATATCCTGAAGTTGTTAAGCGCTTACAGCAGCGTATTAATGCCATTAAAGCAATTAACTAAGATATCGGGTTTTAAATAAATGAGTAAAGTAATGAAGTTAAAATATTGGCAAGTAAAATATAAACTTTTACTCTTAACCTTAACTGTTTGCTATTTTTCGTTATTTACGCTGCAGGCTAAAGAGACAGTAGAGATCTTTACTCCAGGAGAGATTTGGCCAGATAATAATGGTGTTCATATTAACGCTCATGGTGGTGGTGTCTTAAACCATAATGGGCAATACTTTTGGTTTGGCGAGCACAAAATTTCTGGAGAAGCAGGTAATAAGGCTCATGTAGGCGTCCACGTCTATACCTCTACCAACCTGACAAGTTGGAACGATGCTGGCATTGCACTTGAAGTGTCAGCTGATCCTAGTAGTGAAATTGCCAAAGGTGCTATTATCGAGCGCCCCAAAGTACTCTTTAATGAGAGTACCGGGAAGTTTGTGATGTGGTTTCATCTTGAGCTTAAGGGGCAGGGCTATAAAGCAGCTAGAACGGGTGTGGCTATTGCCGATGAACCAACAGGGCCTTATCGTTTCCTAAAAAGTGTACGTCCAAATGCTAATCAGCTGCCAATGAATTTAACGGCAAAAGAACAACAAGCGTTCGAGCTTATGCAAAAAGGTGAAGATGTGCCACAACAGATAAAAAATGGCATAAAAGGTTATTACTCTTTAGAGATGTTAGCTCGTGATTTTTCTGTAGGTCAAATGGCTCGCGATATGACCTTGTTTAAGGATAAGGATGGCAACGCTTATCAACTATATGCCTCTGAAGAAAATCAAACATTGCATATATCGCTACTTACTAGCGACTATTTATCGCATGCTGGAAAATTTATTAGAATGCACCCAGGCGGACAAGATGAAGCGCCAGCATTAGCCTATCATGCTGGCCAATACCATTTACTGACTTCTGGTCTAACGGGGTGGCGCCCTAATTCAGCCAAGCAATATATCTCAAAGCATATTTTTGGCCCTTGGAAAAAACTTAGTAATCCAACGGTTGGTATCAACCCAAATAACGGCTTGGGAGCAGATAAAACATTTGGTGGTCAAAGTACATTTATATTAGAGCTAGAGGATAAACCGGGAAACTTTATTGCAATGTTTGATATATGGCGTCCTGAAAATGCTATTGATGGCCGGTATATTTGGTTACCTATTGAGTTTGTTGGTAAGGAGATGAGAGTCACTTGGCAATCTTCGTGGCAAGTTGGTGATTTTAAATGATTGTTAACTTTGTAGAAAAAGTCTTACTAAAAGATCTGATTATCAATAAGGTGAATTGTTTAGGGGGCTGTAAAGTGAAACACATTTTTTTATTGCTGTGGGGATTACTCTTATCATCAACCTCATTAGCAAAGGATTACTATGTTTCTAGTTATTCAGGTGCTGACATAAATAAAGGCACAGAGGCGAAACCCTTTGCTTCTCTTAGTAAAGTTAATAGCCTCTCTCTTAAGCCCGGAGATAATGTTTTCTTTAAAGCTGGCGATAAATTTAAGGGCAGTTTACGGCTATTAAATCAATCTGGTAACGAGAAAGAGCCCATCACTGTTTCGACTTATGGTGACAAGTTAGCGAGCAAAAAGCTTCGTGCTTATATCAACGCATCGGGAGAGCTTGCTGGTATTGAAATAAAAAATAGCCGTTATATTAATATTAGCAATATTGATATTGAAGCAGATGGCGGCAAACCGCAGCAAATAAAGGATAGAAAACAAGCTCAAGCAATGAGAGCGGGCATTTTAATTTATATCGATAAAAAATATAAGCAAACCTTTGGTCATATTTCATTAGATAATTTAAAAATTCACGACATTTATCATTATGGTTATGGAGCAATAGACCGAGCAGGCGATGTTAATACCCAAAACGGTACACAAGCCTATGGTTACGGTATTCATTTATTTAACCGAAGTAGTGGTGCAAACACCGTGTTAAGCGATATTCGTATCACAAATAGCGAAATTTATGACGTATCTCATACGGGGATTAAAGCAATGGCTAACAACCCTAGGTTACAGAGTAAACCCTATCCCATCTTAAAGAAGTTAATTAAAAATATAACAATAGAAAATAACGTATTACATGATATAGGTGGGCCAGGCATTATGCTATCTGGCGTAGATAATGGCTATGTTGCTAAAAACGATATAAACCGAACCGGTAGTAGTCGCGACTTTGATACAGGCAGACTTGACGTTCGGAAATGGGGGCGTGGCAGTGGCATGTGGACATGGAATGCTAATAACGTATTGGTTGAGCATAATGAATTTAAAAACGCAGTAGGCCCGGCAGATTCTGCGGGTTTTCATATCGATTTCCACTGTTCTAATATCGTAGCTCAATATAATTTAAGTATGAATAATGAAGGTGCTTTTATAGAAATTTTAGGTAATAACCGAAATAATAGTTATCGTTACAATGTAAGTATTAATGATGGTTACCGAGTAAAAGGTGATAAAGAACGACCTTATGGTAAAGCAACGCACGACGGGAAAACCTTATGGTTAAGTGGCTTTGTTGGTATGAATGGCAGAAAAGTTAACCCTAATATTGCACCGGTAAATAATTATATTTATAACAATACCGTTTATGTTGATCATATTGCTCAAGTCGCGGCGCATCAAAATACGGATGG
>CAWVWK010000173.1:0-5364 GCA_963933725.1 uncultured Colwellia sp. | reverse complement strand
GTGCCCATAATTAATAACGTATTTGCGCTGCGCTTGTAAGCCTAAAGGCTCACCTACCGGTGTGTGCATAATTAATTATGTATTGCGTTTCGCTTTGTTAATCGGATTCGTATTTTTAGGCACAAAAAAACCGAGCTTTTAAACTCGGTTTTTTATCTTTTACTCGAAGCTCGATTCTCGAAGCTTCTCTTCCTACTTCCAGCTTCTCATCTTACAGCCTTTAACTGCGTAGAATAGGATAAAGGCATAACATGGTAATAACACAACATATGCACCTTGTTCACCTAAACCACCGCCTGATGCGATACTCCAGAACATAGGGCCGAATGCGCCACCTGAGATACCCATAACAAGTAGTGCTGAGCCAACGCTGGTTAGTTTACCCATGCCAGATAAAGCTAGTGGGAATACTGCTGGCCATACAATCGCATTAGCAAAACCTAAGAAAGCGATAAGTACTAATGTATCTGGTAATTGCACCCCACCTAACAAGGTGTTTGCGATAGCATAAGAGTTGCTGTCGCCAAATAAAATACCTAAAGTAAGTACTACACCGATAATAGCTGAAACCATTAAGGCTGTTTCTTGTGAGATAAAACGAGGAATTAATACGATACCTAAGATGTAACCAGCAACCATACAAAACATGGTGTAAGAGGTCATCATAGTGTAGTTTTCAATACCCAACGATAATGCGTATGTACCAATTGTGTCACCGGCGATAACTTCTGCAGCAACATAGAAAAATAAAGCAACAACACCTAAAACAAGGTTAGGGTGAGACATTGCTTCTTTAACATGCCCTTTACCGCCTTCAATTTCTTCTTCGCTTTCTAGCTCAGGTAATGGTGATTTTTTAACAGCTAGTGCTAATAAACCCAAGAATAAAGCCATTCCTAAATAAGGGACTACAAGTGAGTTAGCCATGTCGTCAATTTGAACTTTGGTTAATTCGCCGCTTACATCGCTAAAGCCACTTAAAATAAGTGCAGTAAATACTAATGGCGCTACAACACCAGCACCTTTGTTTAGGATACCCATTACAGAGATACGCGCTGCAGCAGATTCTTCTGGCCCGATGCGAACAACATACGGGTTAACAGCTGTTTGTAATAAGGTAATACCTGCACCCATAACTAATTGTGCAAATAGAAATAAAGCAAATACTTGTGTTTTAGCCGCTGGGATGAATAAAAAACCTGCAACCATCATGGTTGCCATACCTAGCGCCATACCGTTTTTATAACCGACCTTACGAATAATCGTTGCTGAAGGTAAAGCAGTGAACGTTACCGCAATGTAAAACGAAAAAAGGATCAAAGACGCTTCAAACGGAGTTAATTGTAAAATTTGCTGAAGGTAAGGCATTAAAGAGCCATTTAACCACGTTGCAAAACCTAAAATAAAAAATAGGCCTGCGACGATAATCATTGGCAAAGCATTACCTTGCTGTTTGTCTACGTTTGTTGTCATTCGTTGTTCCTCTATTAGAATATTTGTTTTATTTTTTATTATATCTATACGTACTTGTTGAAATTATTTAGTTTGCAGTAATAAAGTAAATTCCCGAAAAAATCCTCTTTGCGCTTCGCTTGTAAGCCTGAAGGCTAACCTACCATACAAAAGCTTTCTAGCTCTGCACTTTATCCCCAGCAATCCAGGTTTCTTTAACACTTAAATCATTTGCTAGCACAACAAAATCAGCTTGTTGTCCTACCTTTAACTGCCCTCTTACAAGTTCATTACCTGCATATAAATACTGTGCGGGGTATAAACTTGCCATTCGAATTGATTCATCTAATGGTATGTTGAGTTTTTCGTGCGTATTTTTAACCGCTGTTGCCATATCAAGTGATGAACCAGCGAGTTCGCCTGTAGTGGAAGTTAGTTTACCTTCTTCTACGTATACAGTGCGATCGTATAATGGAAATTCGGTCATGTCAGTGCCAACGGGTGGCATTGCATCAGTAACTAAGAAAATCCCACCAGCAGGTTTTGCTTTGATAGCTAATTTACAGCTTGAATAGTCTACATGATGTCCGTCAACGATTAGGCCTGCTTGGGTATTATCATTAAGTAACGCACAACCCACCACGCCTGGCTCTCTGCCTTGAAGTGGTGACATAGCATTAAATAGATGGGTAAAACCTGTTGCTCCGGCATCAACAGCACTTTGTGCTTGCAGGTAATCAGCATTAGTATGCCCTAAACACACTTTGATGCCTAGCGAAACCATACGCGTTATATCTTCAACTGAAACCGTTTCAGGCGCTAAGGTAACCATGACCTGGCCTAAATCTTTTCTTGATAAAATGGCCCATTCATCGTCTGTTATTGGACGAATTAATTCAGCGCAATGCGTACCTTTTTTAGCCAGTGATAAATGCGGGCCTTCAAAGTGAATACCTAAAATACCGGGTACTTGTTCTTTAATCGCTTGTGCCATTGCATCAGCGGCCTGTGCCATTACACTGACTTTATCGGTGATAAGTGTTGGCATCATGCCTGTTGTACCAAATTTTGCATGGGCAAGCATCATCGTTTTTAACTGTTCAACACTTGGGCTGTCGTTAAACAATGCACCGCCACCGCCATTTACTTGTAGGTCGATGTAACCAGGCACGACTAATTCTTGAGCAACAACATCAACATTTTGGGTGTCGTGATCTATTTTTGTAATGTTACCGTTGGTAATAGTCAGTACGCAATCATCAAGAAATTGCTCGCCATCGAATAATCTTTTTGCATGAAAACGTATCGTTGTCATTTTATAATCTCTTTTCTATTTACATTAAACGATGTTTATTTTTCAAGCTGACTCTTAGCATAATAAACTGCACCGACTTCAGGTGGACTTAATGGCTCTGATAATTGTGCTTGTATGTCTGGTGCAAGCCAACTTTGCAACACCGGCGTTAGACCTCCTAACAGAGAAAGTCTCGCAGGGTTATTTTCCAGTAGCTTTTTAGCTAATGAGTCGATGTAAGCCGCACCCTCTTTAACGATAGCCAATGCGGTATCGTCACCTTGATCCGCTGCTAGAAAAACAATTTTAGCAAGCTGTGCAAAAAATGTTGCTTTTTGGCCCGCAGTTTTCTCTATAACCTCGGTAATAGTTGTACAGGAAAGCTTTTCAAGTAACAACTCATTCATCATGGTCGGTTCAACAAATCCTTCCAGTGACTTTAATACCATTTGGGTTGCTTGCAATCCGAACCAAGAGCCACTGCCTTTATCACCTTGCGGGAAGCCGTGTCCACCAATGATATAGTCTTCATTATTGATATAAGAATAGCCACAAGAGCCTGTGCCAGTAATAATTACTGCGCCATTAAGTTGATGATGCGCCCCTAAACACGCTATTAATAAGTCATGTGCTAAAAAGATTTGCTTGAATGGATGCTGCCACTCTTTCATTTGCTGCATTACAGCGGGTAGGTTTACGCCAGCTAGCCCAACGCCTGCATTAAGTTCATTCAAAGAAAGGTGCGACAAACCAGCATCTTTAAGCGCTAATACCGCAGAAGTTTCAATAGAATTGATTGCTTGTTCAAAGCCATATAAAGGATTACCAGGACCAGAGATACCTGAACCGAGAATTTCATTCTTTTGATTCATCACGACAGCTTTACATTTACTACCACCGCCATCTATTCCTAAAAACAATGTGTCTTTATCACTGTTTACAAGCATAACAACCCCATATAATTCTAATTTTTTACCTAAAAAGCATATTAGAAAGTAATCTAAAGGCGAAAATACGTTATCACCTTTTATTATAATTGTGTTTATCATAGCCATAAATGACAGCGTTGTCATTTATTTTTTGAAGCACTTCTCATTATTACATTAAGAGCATGAAAAACTTAAATAAATGAGAAAGGTGTTACTTATTTATAAGTAGCACCTTTATGGATTAACATTTAAAGAAACTAATTTTGAACAACCGTCGTACGGCTAGCTCTAGTACCATTATGGCTTCGACTGCGCACCGAAACACTACCTTTTACGGCAACTGGCTTGCTATAGGTTTGCCATTCTTGGGTCGCATCTTGATATTCAATCGTTAAACCAGGGAATGCAATATTGGCTTTTAATAGACCGTTTTCAATAATCGCGCCTACGGTAGGCAGCCTGTAGTCAACCGCATCTAGCTCAAGTTTAGCAAATTCTTTTTTACCTAAAGTATTTGCAAACAAACGCCAGTTTTCATCACGCTTGGCTTTAAGCTCATCGGTGAATACTGACGTTTCCTGGCTATAAATAGCGCCCTCATAATTATAAGGTACTGCCCACGTTGGTAAGTACCATGCGCGCTCTGCTAAGGCCAGTAATCGTGGAAATACTTTGTGCTCAGCAATATCATCTGTGCGGGTATTTTCACTCCAAAGTTGCCCTTGAATGCCTAAATACCTTTTGTCCGCGGCCATAGGCGTTTTGGTATCATCAGCGACAAAAGCATTATTTTCTCTGTCTAACCAAAATTCAGCATGAATAGGTAAATTGTCTGGCATAAACTGGAATACTTTCTCTGTATTAACTTGACGAGCAGCCCAGTAATAACCAAATTCTTTTGGAGAAGCTTCGTAAGGAAAATCGAAATAAAGCGCGTCTGGTGTAGAAATAACAATTTGCCAGTTACGGTTTGCTAATTCATTCACTTTATTATGCCCAGCCCACGAAAGAACATCCCAAGCATTTGCTTGCACGATTGCGGGCATGTTTTCAGTTCGAGTATGCGACATACCATCACTCCAACCTGCTGTTTCAATACCTAAATCAGAAAGAATACCAGCAACACGCTCTATAAAATATGCACCTACATCTTTTATGTCTGTTACGCCATGGCTGTTGTTTTTAATAAATTCCTGACAAATAGGTGACTCAACCCATGCACCTGCTGTTTCATCAGCACCTATGTGATAACGTGTAAGGGGTTGGCCAGCATCAACATGAATCTTCTGAACCTGAGTCATCACTTCTGTAATAAAAGCGTATGAAGACTCCATACAAACGTTCATAGTGTTATCGTTGTAATACTGAACCGAAGAGTACTTGGTTGTATCTTCTGGGTCATAAAGTAAAAACTCTTTCGCTTTTTCTTCGTCTTCAAGCGCCATATATTTATTATATCTCGCTTGCATTGCTTTAACTGACGAGCGAGAGTGCCCAGGCATATCTAACGATGGTATAACTTGAATATGTCTTGCTGTAGCCGCTTGTAATATTTCGGTGTAATCGCTTACCGAATAATACCCATTTACCGCAGAATTTGAATCAACACCGGCACCCAGTTGTGAAATAAGACAATCTTGCTCTTGCGTATCAAAGCAGCGTTTACTGCCTATGTCCGTTAATTCAGGC
>CAWVWK010000172.1:0-5545 GCA_963933725.1 uncultured Colwellia sp. | reverse complement strand
TTGTAACTAATTCTAAACCATTATCCAGTAAACCTGCCTTGAGGTTTTTACTAATATATCCCTTGTTTACATAAAGTTTCCCTATCAGCCCAGTGGCTAATTCTCGAATAGGTTTGGTATTCCATTAATATTTATAGGATAAATGGTGATTAGGGTAAAAAAAAGCCTACAAGGAAGTAGGCTTTGGTAGAGAAAGCATTTTACTTAAATACTTACTACCAATAATGGTATAACTTGGTAATACAACTCAAACTAAGACTGAGTTGTTGGAATGTGTGGGTGTATTAGAGTAAATTTCAATCGAATAAAGTGATAGTACTTATACACGACTAAAAAGCAAAAATGCTGATATTTTCAAGCAATATTAAGCTATTCACTTTTAAATAGAGTATACAATCCAGCGAGTAATAAACGTTATATCAACGCCATAGTTAAGTAATGTCAGATAGTTCTTTGTTTATAAACTCTGTAAACTTATGCCTATCGACAATTGCTCCGCGTTGCCCAATAACAAAACGAGCAACAAGACAACCAATATTAGCCGCATCAGTGACACTTAGGCCTGTATTTCTTGCCATTAAGTAACCTGCATTAAATGAATCGCCCGCTGCAGTACTATCAACCACATTCTCTAGTGGCACAATATCTACCCATTGATATCGATGCTTATTAATACACAAAACATTTTTTTCGCCATTTTTTATAATTAATTCATCAATTGAGAAAGTGGCTAAATACTCGCTTAGTGCTTCAGGGGTGTTAATTTCCATGAGTAAGGCTAGGTCTTCCACACCCGCAAAGACAATATCACTGTAAGTAAAAGCTTTCTCAAATGCTGTAATTGCTTCGCCCTTATCTGACCATAAGCTTGCACGATAATTTGAATCGAAGACTATTTTTTTCCCCGCTTTTTTTAAGTGAGTAAGCAACAGCCATAGCTCTTCCCTGTCTTCCTTATACAATATGGCTAATGAAATGCCACTGAAATAAAAAACGTCGGTTGTCATGACAATGGACTGTTGCTTAACTTTACCCAAAACAGTCATCGTTGATCTCGCTGCTGCATTATTACGCCAATAAACAAAGCTACGTTCACCTGTCGCCGATATATCAATAAGATAGGCGCCGGGTTGCTTATCGGGTATTTTAAGTACGAAGTTGGTGTTAATACTTTCTTCTTCAAATGCCTTAACCATCTGATTACTAAGCTTATCAGTACCAATGGAAGTGAGAATACCAACATCGGCATTGTCAGCTAATAAACGTTTTGTATACACTGCCGTGTTATAGACATCACCGGCAAAGCCCTGTTTAAAATTGCCAAGAGAATGAGGTGCAAACTCAACCATGCATTCTCCTAATACGATATAATTTTTCACACTAAACCTTTTAAAATATAGAGTACACAAAATAAACTTATAACACATCATATCACATGACATAAGACTTTCAAGCGTGATTATTTGTTAGCATGTGCCAAGCGAAGTTAAAACTGTCCAATGATTACTGTATATTGATGACATTTAATACTGAAACTTAAATAAAACAGTGTTTTGTATAGATTTATATCTATTTTAATTTAATAATTTTTGCTGTAGTATTGTTATCAGATATCATTACTATTTTTATGGAGAAATTCGTTATGAGTGCATCTAATTTTCAGGTAGGACAGATTCAAAATTCACGTAGCTTAACCCATACGTTGGTTGAATCATTAAAAGCTCAGATAACAGAAGGTAATCTTCAGCCCGGTACAAAACTCCCCTCATCTAAAATGCTCGAAGAACAAGCGGGTGTAAGTAGAAGTGTTGTTCGAGAAGCTGTTGCCGCATTAAAAGCTGAAGGATTAGTGATCAGCAAACATGGTGTGGGTACCTTTATTGCCAATCCTATTGCAAAGCAAAGTTTCTCTATCGAACAAGAAGAGTTTAATTCTATCGAAGATGCGGTACAAATTTTAGAATTAAGAATGGCTGTAGAACTAGAAATGACAGTGATGGCAGCTAGAAATAGAACGGCTGCACAAATGGCAGCTGTATGGAAAGCCCTTGAAGCCTTTAATCAACAACTTGCTTCTGGCAGTGATGCTGTTAAAGAAGACTTAGCATTTCATTTATCCATTGCAAACGCTTCAGGTAATCCTTATTTTTCACGTTTCATCAAATATATTGGTGAAGGCGTTATTCCCGCTCGTGAAATTGTTACCACTATTGGACAAAAATATAATACCGCTGAGTATCTCGAGATACTTAAAGGCGAACATCATGCTATTGCTCAAGCGATTGAAGATAAAGATAGCGCAGGAGCAAGAAATGCGACTTTATCTCACTTAGGTAATAGTCGAGACCGTCATTTAGACATTGTTAATAATTATAAGAAATAGACGACTTAATATAAGCGCATGACCCATCCTAGTATGGGTTAGCTGCACACAATAAAAAGCCAACTCATTGAGTTGGCTTTTTTAATTTACAACAATATTTATTCGATACTGCTTATAAAAGACCAAATAAGCGGGGTAAAAATTCACTAATAGCTGGAATGTAAGTAACTAACATCAAGGCAAAAAACATCGCTATATACAGTGGTACCATCGGTCTAATAATTTTATCTATAGACGTTTTCGCTACAGAGCAACTAACAAAAAGTACGGCGCCCACCGGTGGTGAACATAAACCTATCGACAAGTTTAATACCATCATAATACCAAAATGTAATGGTGACATTCCTAAACTTTCTACGACTGGCAAAAAAATAGGGGTAAATATGAGCACGGCAGGTGTCATGTCCATAAATGCTCCTACAATGATTAACGCTAAATTAATAATCAATAAAATAATTAATGGGTTATCACTAATTGTCAGTAGTATATTACTAATCGTTTGAGGAACATTCTCATAAGAAAGTATCCAAGACATCGCTGATGATGTTGCAATGAGTAACATGACAATAGCGGTGATCCCACCTGCCTTTAATAAAATATCCGGAAGTTGTCTTAATTTGACCTCTTTATAGATCACCACAGATAGAAACAAGGAATAAATGACCGCAATTGATCCCGCTTCAGTTGCGGTAAAAATACCACCAATAATTCCACCAATCACAATAAAAATAAGCAATAAACTTGGCAGAGCAGCAACAACTTTGTTAATAACAATAGCAAACGGTAGTACTGCCTCCCGTGGATAGCCTTTTTTTATTGCATATATTGAACAGACTAACATCAAAGCAAATGCAACCAACATACCTGGAAAGTATCCCGCAATAAACAGGGCTGAAATTGAAACCCCTCCACTGGCAATTGCATAAATAATTAAAATATTACTTGGTGGAATAATCATTCCTGTAGTGGCAGCTGTTGCCGTTACCGCTGCTGCAAAATTACGATCGTAGCCCTTTTTCTCCATCTCTGGAATCATAAAGCTGCCAATAGCACTTGTTGCGGCTACTGCTGAACCAGAGATTCCACCAAATAAAGTACAGGACAAAACATTAACCAGTGCCAACCCGCCAGGAAGCATACCAATAAGAGCCATAGCACACTCGATTAAACGTTTGGCCACTCCCCCTTGCCCCATAATTAATCCAGAGAGGACAAAGAATGGGATAGCCAACAAGGCAAAACTGTTAAGACCACCAACCATACGCTGCGCTACTGTTGTAACAACGGGTATAAAATCAATACTGTAGAGCATGGTAACTAACGTAGCGATACCAATACTGAATGAAATGGGGACATTAAGAATGAGTAAAATAAAAAATATAACAATTAATATTAAGCCACTAATTTCCATTACATTTCTCCATCAAAATCAGTATTCGAATGTAATAAAATAAACATTTCATTCACAGAATAAATACAAAACATGACGCCTGATATTGGTAACACAGTGTAAATATAACCAACACTAAGCCCTAAAGATGCGGATGTTTGCACCGGATTGAATGTAAGGGTCACTAAGTTGCTACCGCCTAAAACCAATGCACAAAATGAAAAGATGAAAACCATACTGTGTGAAAATAGTTCTGCTAACCTCTTCTTTTTGGCTGGCATTTTATTGGTAAAAATGTTTAAACCTAAATGGGATTTGGTCCGATAGCTATAAACTGCGCCTAACAAACCGATCCAAATAAGCAAAAATCGAGCAAATTCTTCAGATCCTGAACTTGGGGCATGTAAGATATAACGAGAAAAAACCTGCCAAGATACAGCTAAAACAATACAAAACATCAAAAAAATAAGCATGTTGGAGATGATAAGATCGAGCCATTTAATACATTTATTCATGATATATTCCGCCCACATTACCCACTTGTTTTATACGTTCAAGATATTCACCTACCATTGTATTTTTGTAACTTGCATGAAAAGGTTCTACAGCATCGAAAAAAGGTTGTTTATCAGGGTAAATAACGACAACTCCAGCTTTTTTCACTTCCGCTAACGCAGTATTTTCCGCAGCTAACCAGAGTTCCTTTTGACGCTCAGTTGCATCTTTCATTGCAAATGATAGCCATTCACGCTGTTGTAGACTCAACTTATTCATAATATGTTGACTACCAATAATGACATCCGGTACTGAGGTATGTTCATTTAAAGAATAAAATTTACTAATTTCATAATGCCTTGATAGGAAATAGCTTGGAGGATTATTTTCAGCACCATCAACCACACCTTGCTGCAAAGCAGCATACAACTCGCCCCAAGAAATAGGTGTAGCAGCCCCACCAAACACTGCGATCATTTTAACTGCCGTTTGGCTGCTCATGACCCTAATTTTCTTACCAACAACATCTTTTGGTGATTCAATCATGCTATCACTCGAATAAAAGCTACGGCTCCCGGCATCAAAATAGCCCATCCCAAATAAATGGGCCTTTTCAGTTGCCTTGAGAATATCCAAGCCAACTTCACCTTGAAGCACTCGCCAGCGGTGCTCCCTAGTGCGAAAGATATAAGGTAAGCTAAAAACCTTCATCTGAGGAACGAATCCTTCAAGAGCTGCAGCAGAAACTTTAGTCATGGCTAAACTGCCAATTTGAGTAAGCTCGATCATTTCTCTTTCGGAGCCTAATTGACCATTAGAGTATAATTTCAGCTCCATAGATCCACCTGAGTAATGCTTTAATCGCTCAGCCATGTAAATTAAGGACAGATGGATAGAATGTTTAACATCCGCAGTATGCCCTACCCTTAGTACGATATTGTCTTCCTGTTTACTACAGCTAGAAAGCATCGTAACGAATAATATAATTAATATTATGACCTTCAAATTTGCCACCTACTTTTACTCAAGAACAGCATGAATGATTAAAACTACCTTAACTCGTTTGGCATGTATTTATCCATATCATCGTAGTCTAAATTCTCACCGGCCATTCCCCAAATAAATGAATAATTTGACGTACCCGAACCACTATGAATTGACCAAGCAGGAGAGACTACAGCTTGCTGATTTGTTATCCAAATATGGCGTGTTTCTTTAGGCTCGCCCATAAAGTGACAGACAGCTTGCTCTTCTGGAACATCAAAATATAAATACGC
>CAWVWK010000171.1:0-5553 GCA_963933725.1 uncultured Colwellia sp. | reverse complement strand
AAGCAAGCAGATGCTGTCATCTATTTTGGTGGATTAAGTCACGCTGATGACAGAGAGTCTATTGATCGCCCAGATATGAAATTACCAAACTCTCAAGATGAAATTATCACTAAGCTACTTACCGCCAATGAAAAAACTATCGTTTTTCTTGTTGCAGGTTCTGCTGTTGAAATGCCATGGGCACAACAAGCTAATGCTATTGTGTGGGGTTGGTATGGTGGTATGGAAGCAGGTCATGCGTTTGCTGATATATTAACCGGTGATGTGAATCCGAGTGGTAAAATGCCAATTACTTTACCTGCACGTCTTGAAGATACTGCGCCAATTGCTCTTAATGATTATAATGCGGTAGAAAGCTTATATACCGAAGGCGTTTTTATTGGTTATCGCTGGTTTGAACAACAAAACATTAAACCCACGTTCGCCTTTGGTCACGGGCTTTCTTACACTAACTTTGCGGTTACGGATATTGCTTTGTCATCTGCTGTGTTAACAAGTGATGAGACCATGACCGTTACAGCAATGGTTAAAAATACCGGTAAAGTAGCAGGCGCAGAAGTCGTTCAACTTTATTTACATGACGTAGAGTCAAGTGTAGATAGACCCGCTAAAGAGCTGAAAGGCTTTGCTAAAGTCTTATTAGCCCCAGGCGAGAGTAAACAAGTAAGTATTTCACTGAATAAACGTGATTTATCTTTCTGGGATGTTAACCGTAATAACTGGCTTGCTGAGCCAGGAGAGTTTGAAGTTCAATTAGGTACATCGCTTGATAACATTCACTTAACCGAGCGCTTTAACTTTAAATAAAGGATTAACAATGATAGCCGCTAAAGAAATAGTTATTAAAGGATTTAAAGTTTGTTTTTTGATTTTCCTCTTATCCGGATGTGGTGGAGGTTCGAAGGACTCGAGTTCCGCGCCCGTTCCTCAAAACAATATAGAAATAGTCAGTCCTATTGACTTACCTATCACCACGCCATTTCTCTTGCCTGACGAAATAAGTCCAGAGCAAGCTGTAGCTGAAATGGATATAGGGATTAATTTAGGTAATACATTTGATGCGCCTAATGAAGGTGATTGGGCATTACCGGCTAAAGAAGCTTACATTATCGCTTTTAAAGAAGCTGGTTTTAACCATGTTCGTATACCTGTAACGTGGCATGAACACACAACACTTGAAGCGCCGTATGAAGTAGATACTGCTTTTATAGAAAGAGTGGAAGAGGTTGTGGATTGGGCATTATCTCGTGATCTTTATGTCATTCTTAATGCGCATCATGAGTCTTGGTTAAAAGAAGGTTATCAAGACCAAAAAAATAAAAACCGATTAGATAGTATTTGGATAAAAATAGCGGCTCATTTTAAGGAAAAACCCGCTAAATTAATGTTTGAGCTTCTTAATGAACCCAATGGAATGACGGTAGATGAAGTTAACGAAGTAAATAAGCGACTCCTTTCCATTATCAGAAATGAAAACCCTAACCGTTTGGCTATATTTTCAGGTAATGGATTTACACCTATTAATGCATTACTTGAGATTGAAGTCCCTGATTTTCAGGATCAATTTCTTATAGGTAATTTTCATAGTTATGACCCGTGGGAATTTGCGGGACAATGCCAGAAAAAATGGGGGACGAATGAAGATAAGTCTAAACTTCGCCATATTTACCAACAAGCTAGTGATTGGTCACTCGTTAATCAAATTCCTGTGATGGTGAATGAATTTGGCGCTGCTAAATATGACTTTACTCAGCCTGAAAATGTATGTGATTTAAATGAACGGCTAGCTTATTTATTAGAACATGTTACCTTGGCTAAAGAGTATGGTATTGCTGGCAGTTTTTGGGATGATGGCGAATCTTTTAGCACCTATAATCGGAGCAACAATACTTGGGGACCAGAAAAAGATATTCTAGTTTCTGGAAATGATTAGGGGCTGTAAAACTTTCAGGTTATAGCTCTGTTGCGCTTACAAAAGATGTTAATCGAGGTGGTTAATTCAGGGGCTGTTCCAAATGCACTTTTAAGCAACAAAGAGTAACGCTTATTAAGGCAACCCGAAGCGCTATGGCTAATTTTCAACATAACATCGTTAAAAACAGCTAAAGTAGAGTAACACCATAGCACTATTTTACGCCTTGTTATCTGAAAAATTAGCCTATAGCAGAGGCTAAAAGCAAAGATAAATAGACCCTAAAGACGTTTTGTGAATAACTCAAGGCGCTTGTTTTAATTGGAGAGTGTTAATGAGATTATCTGGTTTGTCTTTGTGTATTGTCATATTACCATGCCTTTTCGCATGTGATGTGAAGGTTCAGCAAGAAAATATTGAAGTTAACGCTTTGCTCAAAGAGACAAAGCTTACTGACCGTGTTGGAACTGTGGTCGTTTCTAGAGCCAATTATCAAGATAAATTGCATGGTTTTTGGTTAGGACAAAGTATTGCTAACTGGACAGGCTTGATAACAGAAATGGATAAAGTGGGCACCAAGGCCACAATGCCTTTCTATACAGACGATGACTGGGGGAGTAAAGATTTACCCGCCATTTGGGGCGTAGGGGTTCCTCATAGTGACATAATCGATTTTTTCTTTGTTGAAAAAGGTCAACCTTGGGGCTCAGATGATGATACGGATATTGAGTACATGTATCAGTATTTACATGAATCTCAACAAACGAGTTTGTTAACAGCTAAGCAAATTCAATCAGGTTGGCTAAAACACACTTATTCAGAAGAAGATGCTCCGCTTTTCAAACAATTCCCGAACTCAAAGGCAGTAAAAGAAAACTTCCTATGGGAGTCGAATCAACAAGCACGAATTTTAATGCAGCAAGGTATGTTACCACCAGCTACCAGTGAACCAGAAAATAACGCTAAATACATGATGATAGATGCACAGTTAACCACGGAGATTTTTGGTGTATTAGCGCCTGTCCGCGCCGATGTAGCGATGAAAATTTCATATTTGCCGATTCGTGTTTCAGCAAAAGGTGATGCGCAGTGGATTGCTCAATTTTATATCACCATGCACTCACTAGCGTCGAAAGTAGATAATACTTTATCGATGAAACAACAAATTACTTGGTTGGCAGAACAAGCAAGAGCTGTTTTACCTGAGCAATCTACACCGGCGAAAATGTATGACTTCATTTATAACGCTTATCAGCAAAATCCCGACAAAAATGATTGGGAAAGAACACGCGATGGGGTATATCAACGTTATCAAATTGATAATAAAGATGGATATGTTTATAAAGATCCTTTTGAAGCGGGTATTAACTTTGCCGCGAGCTTAGTTAGTCTTTTTTATGGTGAAGGAAATATTGTACGTACAATTCAAATTGGCACCCTTACAGGCTGGGATTCAGATAATCCAACGGCAACATGGGGCGGGTTATTAGGTTTTATGATAGGTAGTCAGGGGATTGGAGAGGCTTTTGCTGAAGATAACCTTTCACAGACATATTGGATTCACCGAACACGCAGAAGCTTTCCAGACCATACGCCTGAGCAGTTAGGAGAAGATACATTTTCAATGATGGCACAGCGCGCTATCAAAGTTATAGACCAAATTGTAATTGAACAAATGCAAGGCAAGGTAGACATTGAACAAAATGTTTGGCTAATTCCTGCTATGTCTGTTGACTCAGAGCCTAAGCAAATAGAGGCAGGGTATTAACATTAAAATGCCACTTTATTCAGCAGTACTGCTGGTTTTTTTATTTCTTTTATCAGCTGAAGTTGCACAAGCTACTCGGGTCTTCGTTCATCCTGGCGGGCTAAATAATCAAGCTAACTTAGACTTTATAAAGAAAAAAATTTATGAGAAAAAGCAGCCTTGGTTTGCTGAGTTTAATCGTTTAAAAAATTCCGCTTTTTTGAAGCGAGAGCCACACGCTTTGCTGTTAGTTAACTCAAAAAATGACAACGAGTCTGGCAATATGCGTGACGATGCTATCGCCTCATATTCGTTAGCCTTAATGTGGATAATAACCGACAACGATGTATTTGCTGAGCGAGCTATTACTATTCTTAATGCTTGGTCTGATTTTAAAGCTTTTACGAGTGGCAGTGACCAAGATAAATTACAAGCTGGTTGGACTGGAGCTGTTTTCGCCTCAGCGGCAGAATTGATGAGAACTTATCAAGGTTGGTCGCCAAATCAGATTTTAAGTTTTAAGATGATGTTTAAACGTGCTTTTTATCCTCAGTTAATGAATCCAAGCTCATGGAATGGTAATGTTGATTTAACACAAATAGACGCACTTATTTCAATCGCTGTTTTTAATGACGATGAAGCGGCCTTTGAGCTTGCTATTGCTCGCCTTACAAAGCGAACCCCTTCTTATTTTTATTTACAGTCTGATGGTAAAAAAGCGATTGGTATTGAGGGAGACGGATCAGATATTGAAAGTTTTTGGTCAAATCCTACTCAATGGATCAATGGTTTAACGCAAGAGACTTGTCGAGATAATGGGCATCATGCTCAATATGCACTAGCATCGGCAATTCATGTCGCTGAAATCGCTTGGAATCAAGGGGTTGATGTTTATAGTGAGAATCAACTACGTTACACTGCCGCAATGGAATTAATGGCAAAGCAATTTTTATCCAATGACTTTTTCACTTGTGCTAATACAAAACCAAGTCAACATTATTTTAACACGTGGGAAATTGGTTTTAATCATTACTACCATCGAGTTGGGATAAAACTACCTTTTACAAAACAATTGATTATTAAAAAAATTCGAACTAAAAGTCAACGCACAAGTTGGAACATTGTTTATGAAACACTCACGCATTCTGATACAGCAAAACCATAAAGTCTCTTGCATTTCTTGGATAGGTATTTACTAGTCAATACTTTATTAACTGATTTTTAAACGCTTTATAAATCAATAGCAGATCAGGACGCTATTAAAACGGATTTAAATTATATGAAATTAAGTTTATATATACCCATCATAATTACTTTATTTATAAGTGGATGTAGTCATACTGTCGATATACCGCCATCACAAGAGCAACTATTGCGAGAAGCTTACACAAGCAGTGTTGATAAATCTCAACGAGAGTATTTTGTTTACTTACCAAGAGGCTATGAAGACAAACCAGATAAAAAATGGCCCGTTATGCTTTTTTTACACGGTAATGGTGAACGCGGTAATGGTAAAGATGAATTAGACTTTGTTATAACACATGGTCCTTTATATGAAGCTTGGGTACAGAAAAAGAACTTACCTTTTATCATCATTTCACCACAGCTTCATATGTTTGGTTTTGATAAAAAAGGTATTGGCTATATTGATAATCGTTTAAAAAGTAATATCCCAAAAAGGTTAGCAATAGGTGTACCACAAAGAGCTCCTGCGTTTTCAACACAAGGTGATATACAAAGAACGCCATCACTGAAACAGATGAGTGATGTAGCACCGTTATTAACGCAAGGTTGGGAGTTACTAGAAGCCGATTTGCTAGCAATGCTTGATAGCGTTCAAAAAAAATATCGGGCTAATGCCAAGAAAACTTATCTAACAGGTCTGAGTTATGGC
>CAWVWK010000170.1:0-5565 GCA_963933725.1 uncultured Colwellia sp. | reverse complement strand
CAGTAGATGGATTTATTTATTCTATTATTGTTGCCGCATTTGTTGCATTTTTGGGTAAGCTATTAATTAAAAGAATTAACTTCGATGAAAATGCCGATAAACAAACTCATTATGTAAACGTTGAAAAAGTTTTCGCTATCTTAATGATTGTAACAGCATGTTGTATGGCATTTGCTCACGGTTCAAACGATGTAGCTAACGCAATTGGTCCACTTGCTGCTGTTGTAAGTATCGTTGACAATGGTGGAGAAATTGCTGCGAAATCTGCAATTGCATGGTGGATTCTTCCACTTGGTGGGTTTGGTATTGTTGCTGGTTTAGCCATTTTTGGTCATAAAGTTATTGCAACAATAGGTAAAGGCATTACGCACTTAACGCCAAGCAGAGGCTTTGCTGCTGAGTTAGCCGCTGCAAGTACTGTTGTTATTGCTTCAGGAGCAGGTTTACCTATCTCAACTACACAAACGCTTGTTGGAGCTGTGTTAGGTGTAGGTATGGCTAGAGGTATTGCTGCAATTAACTTAGGTGTAGTAAGAAACATTGTTGTTTCTTGGGTGATTACTTTACCAGTAGGCGCGGGTTTCTCAATTCTATTCTTCTGGGGAATGGTTGCAATGTTTGGTTAAAATAACTGAACACCATATAAGGGGTTTAATAGCCTTTTATTAAAGACAATAAAAAACGCCATTTACAAAGTAAATGGCGTTTTAGTTTTTAACTGACTGCTCAATTTTATATTCAAAAGAAGCGTCGTTGATTATTGAACTTATGTATAAGTCTTTTTAAATGCGCTCAGTTACTTCTACTAAATGGTAACCAAATTGCGTTTGAACAGGACCTTGCACTGTATTCAGTGGTGCTGAAAAAACCACTTTATCAAACTCCGGCACCATTTGACCTGGACCGAATGTTCCTAATGCACCACCTTGATCTCTTGAAGGGCATGTAGAGTGCTCTTTTGCTGCTTCAGCAAAATCCTTCCCGGCTTCAATTTCTGACTTTAAAGTAAGGCATTGCTCTTCTGTATCTACTAAAAGATGACGTGCTGATGCTTGAGACATATTATTTTTCCTATTTTATACAAGCTGATATCAAACATTATTTATTGTTAATATTCTTCAAAAAGAAACTATTTTTATAAAGTAAGGTTTGGATATGATTAAAATCGTCACCACAATACCCCATTTATTTCAATAATTAAAGTGAGGTTGTAAATTAATTGTGAAATGTAGATTTGATATCTTTAGTATTTTCTCATTAGATGAAAAATAGCGCCGATTTATAGCTCATACTATAGAAGATTGATTAATAACTGTTGTTTGTCTCAGCATGAAAAATCGATAAATTACTTTTTAACTGCTTGTAATATAGTACGGTTTTTATTATTCGTCATTACCAGTACATCTTCTTTAAAATAGGCGTTGGTTACTTCTGACATTGTCGATAGTAGTTTATTTTCTTGATCCATTAAGACAGGAGGGCACATCATCATTGTACTGGCATTTCTATCAAAGCTTAACGTTCCTTTTTCACCATCTACTTTATAACCCGCTTTCATTCTATTACAACTTGCATTGCCTGAAACCATGTTATTTTTAAGGAAGATAATCTCAGCAGGACTGTTATCTATTGCGGGCCCATCTTGAATATAAGTAAACTTCCACTCACCCAGAAGAGAGGACTCATTAACAATGGTTGGTGTCGAGCTACAAGCACTTAAAGCGATAACTAAGCTTGATGTTAGCCAAAATTTTTTCATATAAAGCCTCGTGATGTTTAATTTATTGAGAATATTTCTCATCTGAGTAAAAGTCAATATTAATAAGTTGAGAAATAATATCAACGAGTAAGTGTTCGTTAAGTGGAGTTAAACTACAAGTCGAGAAATTTTTTTATCTCAGTTTCTTTATTCATAGCATCTTCAAATCCTAGTTTCATCAAATCATTACAAAATAACTTATCAAACAACAAATAACTGGCAATACTCGATTCAGAGTCATTACGTATACCAAGTGATTTAAGCACAATACGTATAGAGAGCGGTAATTTTCCAAAATATTGACTGGCAATCAAGTTGAAGTCATGACTCGGGTTGATAATAAAACTTTCTACTTTACGTAAGCTCTTAGACCTATCTTGAGCTGGGATCAGGTCGATATTTTCATTAACCCGTTTTAGGCGTTCAACATCACTGTGCATCGTATCTGAAAAAATAGAATCAAGTAAGTGCCCTGCTACAGTTGCCGTTGTTGGCGGGTGAGGTGTGTTTTCATTTGGGTGAAGCGCTTCTTTTGGTTGTTCGACGCCAATAATGAATATCTTTTTAGCTCCTAAATGAATGGCAGGACTTAAAGGGGACAACTGATGAATCGAGCCATCACCAAAATGTTGACCTTTTATCTTCACAGAAGGAAATACAAGTGGAATAGCTGAAGAGGCCATTAAATGTTCTAAGTTCAGTCGAGCTGATTCACCTCTTCTTTTTACTCTTTTCCAAGGCTCAATCTTGTCATTTCCTTGATAAAAGCTAATAGAGTCACCAGAGCTATAGCTTGATGTGGTTACAGATACGCCAGATAAGTAGCCTTGTAAAATATTTCTGTCTATTCGTTTAAAGTCTATCGTTTTAATAAGTAAGTCTCTTAATGGACTTGCATTAAATAAACTTCTTGGCGACTTATTGGCATAATCTGCCTGACAACTCGATAAAACGCCTTGAGCAATATGGCCGAAAACTTCTCCTGCACGACTGCAGTAAACATGATTAGGTTTAAAATGGCTCCAAACCCATTCAAGCTTTTTCACACCTAAATGAAAGCTTGAGGCATAACATGCCAAAGAGGTTGAGTTAATAGCACCGGCAGAGGTACCACAAAGAATTGGGAAAGGCGTACCATGATTTCTTGGAACAAATTTTGTAATCGCAGATAAAACACCAACTTGATAAGCTGCTCTAGCACCGCCACCAGTTAGAACTAAGGCATTGTTTGTGTCTACATAATTACGTTTTTTGATCATAGAGTTATATAAGGTAATTTTTTATTTTTTAAGTTTTTATTTTAAAGCTTTATCTGAATGCTTTATTTAAGTGTAATCGTTTTTTGTGATTCTGCTAGTTCTACAAGGTGAAATAAAGGCGGTTGATTTATATCACTGGTCAGCACAGCTAAGGTGTAAAACTTTAATCGGGAAACGGTCACCTTGAAAATAAGCAAGCTTTACGTTCAAGGTGATAGTTATAGGTGGTAGTTATATGAAGTTGATTTAAAGGGAAAGCCTTAGCAACCCCTTTTTGTTTAGACAACGTTTTTAAATAGCGAACTAAGGATTTAAACTTATCTCATTTTTAGAACGAATGTTAATCCCTTGTTGCTGATGCTTTTGGATAGTTTTGGCTAACGCAGTACCATCCCAAGAAGCTTGTTCTTGAGTATCTACATTTACTTTTCCATAAAGGCTTTGCTGTAACAAAGTGACTAACTTGGTTAAGTTGGCATCGTTAATAAAGTCAATAGCCTGTTCAATACTAGAAGCTCTGAATTCATTAGCCGTGTTAAGTTGATTAAACCAAGGGACAATAAGCAAAGTAGCATCTTTGGAATTATTTTGTTTACAAGCAGCTAAAAGCTGATGGTAAGCATTATTTTGTGAGGCTACCGTCTTTTTGTGAACAGCTTTATTCATTAATTCTTTGTTTTGAATTATTTTTTTCTTTCTGAATATAAATATGTGTAAACACCATCCAAGGACTGTAACAAGCCATAGACCGAGGAATAGCCACATGAGTCGTGCATTGTTATTCACTGATTTTTGTAGTTCTTCAAGTATTGCCTGTTGCTCTATTAACTGTTGGCTATTTAAGGTTTTATCCTCATTCGCATATTCATTATTCGCGTTGCTCAAGGTATTATGCACAGGAGTGCTTGTATGAATAGAGTTGTTGTTAACGTGACTCTGTTGATAGTCAGCATCGGGGTTTTCGTTAACCGTAATAATTTGTTCTGGTAAAGTCGCTAGTTCTGCCTTATTGGTGGTTGTGTTCCACCAATAGATATTCATTGCTGGAATGGTGTATTTACCTGGACGGTTTACGACTAATGCAAAATTTTGTTTCTTTTGGCTGACCAAGCGATTACTTGCTGCGCGAGAATTATTCTTTGCTTGGTCAGGGTATACTTTAATCCCTTTTGTTGGCTGCATTTTTAAAAGAGGCAGTTGCTCTGGAGAAACACCTGCAGCAGTTAACGTTATCGTTCGGGTGATAGGCTCTCCAACAACAAAGTTTGTCTCTTCTGGTTGCCATTCTTGATGAAGAGATAGCATCTCACTTGGAAGCCATGCATTTTGATCTGTTTCAAAACTATCAGGGACAGGTTTAACTATTATAGGAATCTTCTTTCCTAAGACGTGTACAGGCTTTGTGTCATTCATATTGAAAAAGCTCGATCTTCTCCTTGATTGTTGAAGTACTTCACCTGAGAAAGAAGGGGTAACTAAATTATAATCACCACTTTTTTCTGGGGTTATGGCAAAGGAGCGTTCAATAATACGATAACGTTTACCGTTAATTATTTGTTGAGTTTCAACATCTTCTCCCATCGGCTTTATAACGCCATGTGGAAAACTGGGCTCACTTAAACTTGCACGGTCAAGATTAACAGCGATATGTAGTTTTACTTTGAGCGTAAGAAGTTGTTGGACATAAACTGTTTGATGGGATGTTTCAGTCGTAAGAAAAATATCTTGTTGTTGATTATGTTTAGACCCTGTTGCTTGTTCTTCATCAATATCAACTACCTTTACTGATATAGGTTGGCTTTGAATATTATCAACACTAAGCGGGCCTATTTCTAAATCTCCACTGTTTCTAGGGATCAGCACAATAGTCCAACGGGTTGTTTTACTCGTCGTAAAATTAACCATGCTTGTTTGTGAGCTGACGGAAGTTCTACTAATAATAAAATGCTTTAATAAATTTGTAGTATCAAGTTTTTCTCTATCAACACTATCATCAGCAATGACCGTTAAAATGAGAGACTCATTACTCATGAGAGGGTTTTTATCTATGCTGGCTTGAAGAGATGTTAACGCCATGCTAGATGGGCTATAAAACATCATCGCAAAACTAAACAGCACAAAACTAAGGAGCACTATAAAAGAAAATATATTATTCTTTTTTTTCATTGCAAATAGTTGCTTATTTAACAGCTTTGAAGCCTTATTATTAATACTTAAATTAGCCACGTTAGTAATTACCTTCTCGTTTGCGTTTTTGATATTCTAATTGCATTTTATTACGTAATAATAAATAAGGATCGTCGGTGACCTTATTCATTATTTTTTGTAATCGTTGTTCTTCTTCTCTTTGAGCCTGTTCTTTAGCAAGTTGCTCAGGTGTTTTTGTCTCGTTTTGCTCTTGCTGCTGGTTTTGCTCTTGCTGCTGATTTTGCTCTTGCTGCTCATTTTGCTCTTGCTGCTGGTTTTGCTCTTGTTGCTGGTTTTGCTCTTGCTGCTGGTTTTGCTCTTGCTGCTGGTTTTGCTCTTGCTGCTGGTTTTGCTCTTGCT
>CAWVWK010000169.1:0-5625 GCA_963933725.1 uncultured Colwellia sp. | reverse complement strand
ATGATTATAGCTTCAACGTTAAATTTACACCGAACGATACTTGGGCATTTAATTTTGATGTTCAATATGTAGATTCAACTATGGAAATCACGGATGTTTCTGTCATGGGCGCAACACGTATGGTTGTTGGTATGGATACTTCTGGTAGTGGTGTTCCAAAAATTGATATATATGGCAAGACCTTTGATAATCAGACCGACTATGTAACGGGAGCACCTTTTGTTGATCCAAGTGCAAACTTCTTTAGAAGTGCAATGGATCATGTTTCTGATAACGAAGGACAAGAGTTCGCCTCACAATTTGATGCAAAATACACCTTTGATCAAGGGATTGTTTCGTCAGTTCAAGCAGGTGTGCGTTATGCTGATCGTGAGCAAACTACAAAGCAGTCAACCTATAACTGGGGCTTATTGTCTGAAGCGTGGTCTGGTGGTGGTAATGCGTGGTATTCAGACAATGAAGGCGTACCACATGAGCAAGTTTCATTTGATAATTTTGCCCGTGGTGGCGTGTTAAATGTCGAAGGAGGAAACAACTTCTTATTCCCTGCGATGGGAATGGTACGTGATTATCGTAATCTTGAAAATGCTTTAAGCCCACTTGCTGATGCTGAGTGGTCAGCATTATCATCTCGATCTGATGCAACGGGTGATTTTATAGGTAATGAACGTAACATAACGGCGGAAAAAAATACAGCTGCTTATATTCGTGTTAACTTCGATGGCGATATTGCAGGTTTAGAATATAGCGCTAACGTTGGTTTACGTTATGTGAAATTAGACAATGATACTGAGGGTTATTTAACATTCCCTGATAATGTACCAGACTCAGATGACCCAAGAGATACCAATAATTACTTACCGGCAGATCAATCAGCTTTTGGTAATGCCGCAGCATATGAGCAAACAGCTTCAAGCTCATATACTAACATTTTACCAAGTGTTAACGCTAAACTAAATTTAACAGATGAGTTATTAGTTCGTTTTGGTTTTTCAGAAGCAATAGCAAAACCTTCACTAGGTTACTTGAGAAACTACGTTGGTATAAGTGGCCAAGATTTACAAATAGAGTACCCACCAGGTGTTGATCCTGCAGATCCTGATGTAGTACCCGTTGGGGCAGCTTACGACCGATATACCGCTTCGTCTGGTAACCCTTACTTGAAACCTATGGAATCGTATAATTATGATTTATCGTTAGAGTACTACTTTTCTGAAGCAGGATCTTTAACGACATCTTTCTTCTATAAAGACTTATCGAACTATTTTATTAATGGTACGGCATATAGAGATTACACTAACAATGGTTCAACACAAGAGGTCGGTGTTGCAGGTCCAGTAAATGGTGATGAAGGCAGTATTTCTGGTTTTGAATTATCCTATTCACAATTTTTTGACATGCTTCCTGGTGCTTTTGCTGGCTTAGGGTTACAAGCTAACTACACAAAAATTAACGAAAATGGTTCACCAAACTCTAATTTAGAAGATGATAAACCAGACTCTAATGCGGGTGACCAACCAATTGATAATGTGCCATTAGAGGGTTTATCTGAAGATAATTATAATTTAGCCGTACTCTATGAAAAGTACGATATATCTGCGCGTATTGCTTATAATTGGCGTTCAGAATATTTATTAACCACACGCGATGTTATTACCACTTTACCTATATGGAATGAAGAGGGAGGGCAATTAGATGCTTCCGTGTTTTATAACATAAATGAGAGTTGGATGATTGGCTTACAAGGTACTAATTTAAACAACAATGTTACGGAAACATCGATGCAAATTAACAATGAACGTGACAGAATAGGTAGATCTTGGTTTACCAGTGATCGTCGTTATAGCTTCGTTGTTCGAGGTAACTTTTAGGTATATTTCATAAATATAGTTTTACGTTATATTGCTGTATTTTATTGACTTTACCAGAATAAAAAAAACATCATTTCAACTAGCCGATACCCATAAAGTATCGGCTTTTTTTTAAGTCATAATGAATTTAGCCGTTTAATATTAAGCCTAGTTTCTTGTTAATTTTAATTGGTAAAAGTAAACAACTTTTGGCACTATAAAGTTAATCATAATCAGGCATAGGGTTGTAAAATGTCTACTAAAAATAATATGTTTAAAAATTCATCACAACATAAACAAATACAGCGAATCGTCATTTTAGGTGGTGGTACTGCCGGGTGGATGACAGCTGCGGCACTGTCAAAATTATTACCTTGCGAACACTTTAACATTACCTTAGTTGAGTCAGATCATATTGCAACAGTAGGGGTAGGTGAAGCGACATTGCCACACCTGCGCTTTTTTAATCAACGCTTAGGTATTGATGAAGCTGAATTTATGCGTGCTACACAAGCTACTTTTAAAACAGGTATCGAATTTGCCAATTGGGGTAATAAAGGCGAGGCTTATATTCATCCTTTTGGGGATTATGGTAAACCGATAGATGGCATTAATTTTTATCATTACTGGCTAAAGCAAAAAAAAGCTGGCGATAAAACCTCACTTGATGAGTATTCTTTCCCCGTAATGGCAAGCTTAGCAGGGAAGTTTGATTTTCCCGATAACGACTTATCTAAAGTACAATCTACCTTTTCATACGCATATCATATTGATGCAGGGTTATACGCAAAATTCCTTCGTTCTTTTTCAGAAAAACTTGGTGTAAAAAGAACAGAAGGTAAAGTTGTCGATGTTATTAAACGTGCCAGTAATAATGATATCGAAATGTTAGTAATGGATGATGGTACACGTATTGAAGGCGACTTCTTTGTAGACTGTTCAGGTTTTCGAGGGCAGTTAATTGAACAAACATTAGATAGTGGCTTCGAAGATTGGTCGCATTGGTTACCTTGCAATAGTGCAATTGCGATCGCAACAGAACAAATAGAGTCCCCTTTACCTTATACAAAGGCTATTGCACATGATGCCGGTTGGCAGTGGCGCATTCCATTGCAACATCGAGTGGGTAATGGATATGTTTACTGCGATAAATACATTGATAAACAAAGGGCACTTGATACGTTAGAGCAAAATCTACTGGGTTCACCGTTAACTGAACCAAACTTTTTATCGTTTAAAACAGGGAGACGTAAGCAGGCTTGGAAAAATAATTGCTTAGCGATCGGTTTATCAAGTGGATTTCTTGAGCCGCTTGAATCTACCAGTATCTACTTGGTTCAAAGTGCCATTATGAAATTAGTAGAATTGATCCCTCAAGCACAAAATATGATGATTAAGGCGAAGGAATATAACCGTGGTTTAGATATGGAAATGGAGCGAATACGAGATTTTCTCATATTGCATTATCATGTGACGCAACGTAATGACTCAGCGTTTTGGAAATATTGTAGAACAATGGATATTCCTGAATCATTGAAAGAAAAAATGGATATGTTTAAACATACAGGACATATTCAAAGCTATAAATATGGTTTATTTTTAGAGCCTAGTTGGCTAGCTGTATATATAGGGCAAGGCTTTGTACCTAGTCATTACGATGGACGAATTGACCTTAAAGATCCTGCCATTTATTTAAATCAAATGCAGGAAGTTAAAAGTTCGATTTCTTCTGTGGTTCCCAATATGCCTATGCATTTAAAAGCGATAAAAGATTTTTGTAGTATTGGCGGTCGTGTTAATGACTCTATTGTGCAAATGAGTCTTTATGGAATGAAAGTCTAATGAATACTCCCCAATCTATTAAAACTATTGTTATCAAAAGTGACAATTCAGCTAATATTTTTAGCTGGCAAACAGCGTTATTTATTGCCGAACAACTTAGACATACTAAGATAAAAATTATTCACTTATACGATGAGGCTAGCCAAAACGGGTGCTCTTCAGTTATAACAACGCTTGATAAAGACCAGTTGGCACTTGCTAATAAATTTGGTATTGACGAGTTATACTTATTAAAATACTGCCAAGGTAATCACATTCTTGGGGATACCTATCAAGGATGGAGTACTAACCAGCAAAATTTCTCCCTGATCACTGGAGATTATGGTGTTAATTTTAACAATGTCGAATTTCAGCACTATGTAGCGAAAGTTACGGGCACAACGTTGAAAGAAGGTAGTGATAATTATTACTTTGACATAGAGCAATGCTCAATAGCGGCTTTGATGGCAAAACATCATAAGTTTGTTCATCCTGTAGCAGATCAAAAATCGATTTTATCTACCTATCATTATCAGATGAATGTTGAAACAACTTCATATATTCAAGCACTAAAACCTGTATTATTAAAAGCTGGGGTATCGACAGTTTCGTCATTACCAGAAAATATAAATCAGAAAAACTGTTTTTATATAGATTGCTCCAGCGTATCTAAACCCCAAGCCAAACCTAAGTCGGCATTAAAAAAAACATCAACATTGATAAAAAATTCATCAGAACAAGTTGATAGTAAAACAGAAAAATTAAATGAAATTAAAATATGTACATCAGCCATGTTTAAATCAACCTATATTATTAATGATAAAAGTCCTTCATCTTGCTTATCTAGCCAGGATAATTTGAACAATAATAAGCATCGTTATAGTGCAAATATCATCAATGCTTTTGATTTAGGTTGGACTAAAACTAGCTTTTTAAAATCTAAGATAGTTGTTGAGTGTTATAGCGAAAATGAAAATGATAATGAACATATTTTTTCGCAGTTTAAATTAACGTCTTTTTTTGATGATATTTATATTAAGGCACATTTAAACACGCCAGAAACGCTTGTGCTTTTAAAAAGTACTCAATTGAAAAAACATATTAGCAAGCACGCATGGGTCAATAATCATCTCGCACTTGGTGAAAATAGCTTTAGTATAGAGCCTTTAGGCATTAACCCTCTCAATACATTACATCAAGACCTACAGCGATGGTTTAAGCACTTTCCGCAAACTGTGAATGATGCTCACTTGGCTAATTTTTATAACCAGGTAACTTATCAAGCAAAGCAATCTTTAGTCGATTTTGTTCAAAGCCATTATTACTTGAGCCAATGGCGAAAAAATAATTTTTGGCAATCATCACCTCGCTTATCTGAAGAGGCCGAACATATCTTCGAATTATTCAAAGAATCAGGTGTTTTTCCTTTATATGAGGAGCAGCTCATACCAGAAAATCACTGGATACACTTTTTACTTGGGTTTGGTTATGTACCTCAACACGTTGATCCTCTTTTACAAGGGATCAGCCAGGAAGACGTTAGCCATAAACTAAACAATCTTACAGGGCAAGTGAAAATTTTTTTCAACAAGATACCAACCTATCAGCAATATTTAAGCAGTAACGGCTTATAAAAATAATAACGTAAGTTACGAGGTAAGTAATGGAAACAAACAACACAGATAATCGCATTAAAAATATAGTTATTGTGGGTGGAGGTACAGCGGGTTGGATGACCGCTGCTGCCTTTTCAAAAGTATTAAAAAACAATTATTGTAATATTCGGCTGATTGAATCAAATGATATTGGAACAGTTTCTGTTGGCGAAGCCACAATTCCTCAAATTTCATTGTTTAATAAGCTACTTGGCATTGATGAAAACGATTTTATCCGCAAAACACAAAGCACTTTTAAGTTAGGTATTGAGTTTGCTAACTGGAAAGAGAAGGGGCAT
>CAWVWK010000168.1:0-5632 GCA_963933725.1 uncultured Colwellia sp. | reverse complement strand
CAACAGAGCTATGGGTTCGCGGTCTAAGATGTTTTATATCGTTCTTATTCGATAACGAACCTTGTTCGTAGCCAGCATGTCAAATAAACTATCCAACAGAGCTATGGGTTCGCGGTCTAAGATGTTTTATATCGTTCTTATTCGATAATGAACATAGTTCATGGTATAAAGTTTTTTATATCGTCTTAACCGATATTCTCATTATTTACCCACTTGAGAAAAGTGGCGGACGCGGCAGGAGTCGAACCTGCGACCGCCTGGTTCGTAGCCAGGTACTCTATCCAGCTGAGCTACGCGTCCTAAGTCAATCTAACTTTCTTTTACATCTTAGTTCAAAGATACACATACAGCCAATATAAAATAACAAACTAAGTTGAATAAAATAATGGCGGAGAGGGAGGGATTCGAACCCTCGATCCGGCTATAAACCAGATACTCCCTTAGCAGGGGAGCGCCTTCGGCCACTCGGCCACCTCTCCAGTGGTGCGAATAATAATGGATCCAAAAAATAAGTCAAACAATATTTGGAAAATAATTCGCTTTTTTTACCGCTTGATGAGAATTCAATCAAAAACGACAAAAAACATGCTATTTTAACGTTTTTTCTTGTTAACTTTTATTCATTCTAAATAATTATTTGAAAGAAAGATTTAAACAATATTATTAGTAATGAACTGAAAATATCAATCATCAACTTAATTTGCCGGTTTAATCAGAGAAAAATGCTGATAAGCTCTGTCTGTAACAATTCTTCCTCGAGGAGTTCGCTGTAAAAAGCCTTGCTGTATTAAAAATGGCTCTAAAACATCTTCAATCGTTTCTCTTTCTTCGCCTATTGCGGCAGCAACGTTATCTAAGCCTACTGGACCACCCATAAATTTATCAATAATGGCATAAAGTAATTTCCTATCCATGATATCAAAACCTTCCTTATCAACTTCTAGCATATCTAATGCAGCGGCGGCTGTGGTTTTATTTACAAAACCAGCACTTTTAATATCGGCATAGTCTCTAACTCTTCGTAAAAGCCTATTGGCAATACGCGGCGTACCTCTAGAGCGTTTTGCTACTTCTATTGCTCCTTCGTTATCCATATTTAAATTCAGGTAATGAGCCGAACGAGATACGATACTCGTTAAATCTTCTACATTATAAAATTCAAGGCGTTGAACAATACCAAAACGGTCACGTAAAGGAGAAGTTAATGCGCCAGCTCTAGTTGTTGCGCCTATTAAAGTAAAAGGAGGTAAATCAAGTTTTATAGAACGCGCTGCGGGTCCCTCCCCTATCATAATGTCTAATTGATAGTCTTCCATTGCAGGGTAAAGTATTTCTTCAACTGCTGGGCTTAAACGATGTATTTCATCAATAAATATAATATCGTTTTCTTCTAAATTGGTAAGTAGTGCGGCTAAATCACCTGCTTTTTCGAGTACCGGCCCAGAGGTTGTTCTGATGTTAACCCCCATTTCATTAGCAACAATATTGGCAAGTGTCGTTTTACCTAGACCAGGCGGACCAAAGATAAGTAAATGATCGAGCGGCTCTCCACGGTTTTTTGCCGCAGGAATAAAAATTTCCATCTGTGCTTTTACGTGAGCTTGTCCCGTATAATCTTGTAAAAGCTTAGGCCGTATCGCACGATCTACCCCTTCATCTTCTACTGTTGCCACCGGTTCAATTAAGCGATCTGCTTCTATCATGATATCTAATGTCTTTTATATAAATGTAATAACTCGCTAAAAAAGCGAGTGTAGATAAGTTATAGCTTAGTTTTTTAAAGCATGGACTTTAATGCCAAACGAATAATATCTTCGCTACTCATACCTTCTATAAATACTTGTTTAACCGCTCTATCTGCTTGCGCTTGCTTATAACCAAGGGATACCAAAGCGTTAATGGCATCACCTTTAATATTGCTAAAGGTATTGATAAAGGTACTTTCAGATTCACCAGCATCTGTTAACGGTAATATACCATCTGCTGAAACCGGTTGTAAGCTAGTAATTTGCCAATCTTTTAGCTTATCGCGCATTTCAATTAATAAGCGTTCAGCTGTTTTTTTTCCTACACCTGGAATTTTAACAATACCTGAAACATCATCATGCCCAACATAGTTAACAAATTGATCTGCTGACATAGCTGACAATACCGCCAAGGCGAGTTTAGGGCCTACGCCATTTACCTTGATAAGTAAACGAAATAACTTTCGTTCAGTTTTATTGGCAAAACCATAAAGCAACTGAGCGTCCTCTCTCACGACAAAATGGGTATAAATAATCGCTTGTTCATTGACCTCTGGTAGAGCATAAATACTGGTCATAGGCATAGTAACTTCATACCCTACCCCGCCACATTCAATTAATATTTCGGGTGGAAACTTTTCTGCTAATGTACCTGATAAACGACCTATCACTTAAATACCTGCTTTTAAATATGTTGTAAGTTTTGTAATAGAGAAAACTATAACACTATATATTTATACAGTAAAGAAAGTGGCGAAGTGAAAGTGGCGAAGTGAAAGTGGCGAAGTGAAAGTGGCGAAGTGAAAGTTTCGAGCTGCAAGATTAAGCTTTTTAAACTGAAAACTTATAGCTTCAAATTTAAAGCTTTATCTTTGTGTAATTCGATGAGTTCTCTAGTACCTAATTAGCTGAGGAATAGACAGATTCCAACCAAACAAATGGTGGAATGCTGCTGTTGTAAAAAGTAGTGTCTAGGGTCTTGATCTTAGCTTGTAACTTGTAACTTGTAACTAGAAGCTTATCTTTCTAAAGTTTATTGAAGTCTGCGACCAACCGTTTTAGTGGCTTGGCCTACTAATTTAGAGATACTTTCGTGGCTATTGCCATGACATAAAGCAACGGCTAAGGCATCTGCTGCATCTGCTTGCGGTGTACCGGGGAGTTTTAAAATACATTTAACCATGTGCTGTACTTGGCTTTTATCTGCGCCGCCTGTGCCAACAACGGCTTGTTTAATTTGTCTTGCAGAGTATTCGCTAATTGTTAAGCCACTATTCGTTGCAGCGACAATAGCGGCTCCTCTAGCTTGACCTAATTTTAAAGCTGAATCTGGATTTTTCGCCATAAATACTTGCTCAATGGCAAACATATCAGGGTTAAACTGTAGAATAATTTCTGACACGCCGGCAAAGATGGTTTGTAATCGAGAAGCTAAGTCTTCGCCTTGACTTAGCGCCTTAATACAGCCGCTTCCTAAATAAGAGAATTCACGACCTTTTTTTTCAATAACCCCGTATCCGGTAAACCTTGAACCGGGATCAATACCAAGAATAATACTCATATTACACCAACACCGATGTATTTTTTAGCGTTGGTGTAATTCGCATCATTATGCTTCTGGTTCGCTTTCTTTATCCTTTTCAAGGTCTTCTTCAAGTGTAGCTACGCCTAATTCAACTAATTGCTCAGGGTTTGCATAACCTGGAGCATTCGTTAATGGACAAGCCGCTGAAGCAGTTTTAGGGAAAGCCATTACTTCTCGAATAGAAGTAGCACCCGTCATTAACATCACTAATCTATCTAAACCAAATGCTAAACCAGCATGAGGTGGCGCACCAAATTGTAATGCTTCTAATAGGAAGCCAAATTTTTCTTCGGCTTCTTCATCACTAATACCTAAGATTCTGAAAACAGCTGCTTGCATATCTTGATTATGAATACGAACAGAACCACCGCCTAACTCACAACCGTTTAATACCATATCGTATGCATCTGATAATGCGCCAACGGGGTTTGCTTCAAGCTCTTCTGCTGTTAAGTTAGTAGGAGCAGTGAACGGGTGATGAATAGCGTGTAAATGGCCATCTACTTGTTCGAACATTGGGAAGTCTACAACCCATAATGGTTTCCAATCGCCTTGAAGTAACTCTAAGTCTTCACCCAATTTAAGACGCAATGCGCCAAGCGATTCAGTTACTACGTTATAGGTGTCTGCACCAAAGAAAATAATATCCCCTGTTTTCGCATTAGCGCGTTCAAGTAAGGCTTTAGCTGCTTCTGGAGAAAGGAACTTTAAGATAGGTGACTGTATACCTTCCACACCTGTTTCAAGTGCTTGAGCCATGTCATTCACTTTCATCCATGGCATGCCTTTAGCGCCGTAAATGCCAACAAATTTAGTTAATTCGTCAAGGCCTTTACGTGAAAATTTAGATGCGCCACCTGGTACGCAAATAATAGAAACTCGACCATCGTCACTGTTCGCTGGGCCTGAGAAAACTTTGAATTCGACATCTTTTAAAATATCAGCAACATCAACAATTTCTAATGGATTTCTTAAGTCTGGTTTATCTGAACCAAAACGACGCATTGCTTCGCTATATGGCATACGAGGAAACTCACCTAAGTCAACATCAAGCATTTCTTTAAATAATTCAACAATCATTGTTTCTGTCACGGCCATAACTTGCTCGCTTGACATAAATGATGTTTCGATATCTATTTGGGTAAACTCAGGTTGTCTGTCAGCACGTAAATCTTCATCGCGGAAACACTTAACGATTTGATAATAACGCTCCATGCCTGACATCATTAATAATTGCTTGAATAACTGTGGGGACTGAGGTAAAGCAAAAAACTTACCTTTGTGTGTTCTACTTGGTACTAAGTAATCACGAGCACCTTCTGGCGTTGCTGCCGTTAAAATAGGTGTTTCGATATCTAAAAAGCCTAAGTTCTCTAATGAGCTACGTACTTTTGAGGTAACTTTTGCACGAAAACGTAAACGCTCTGTCATTTCAGGACGTCGTAAATCTAAATAGCGATACTTTAAACGCTGTTCTTCAGAGTTATTTTGATTTGAATCAAGTGGTAATGGTGCTGCTTTATTTAATATAGTTAATGACAAACCAAGGATTTCAATACCACCGGTTTTCATGTCTTTATTCACTTGCCCTTCTGGGCGAGCACGCACTTTACCTTTTAACTGTACACAAAATTCATTACGTAAAGTGTTTGCAACATTAAGCACTTCTGGTAAGTCTGGATCATAAACTACTTGAACAATGCCCTCTCGGTCGCGTAAATCAAGAAAGATTACCGCTCCTAAGTCACGACGACGATTAACCCAGCCACATAATGTAACTTCTTGTCCGATATGGGATTCATTTACTTCACCACAATAAAGAGTACGCATTTATTTTACCTTGATATTATTCAATTAACTGAAACTTGCACCAACGTGTTTAACCGAGTGATTAAGCTAAGCAATTAAGCAAAGCGATGAAACACAGTCGAGCCAGATTTTAATGGCGCTATTATAACCCCAAACCCCTTTTAAATGCGAGATGCAATCTCATTTTAATATTGCCCCTTATTTAGGTAAAAATAAGCAATCTAGGCAAATCATTTCTAAAACTCAATCCAAGATCGCTTGGCATTGGTGCCCACTTATCCATCTTTTAAGTGCCTTATAATCAAAGTCAGCTGAACTTTGATTATACATAATACTATACAATTGATTTTTATAGAATTTAACAGTCAACAACAACAAGCTAAACTATAGAAAACTCCACAAAAGCAAAGGTACAACAAAAAGGTAAAACAAACAGTGCAAACAAAACACAAAGTCACTTTTCCATTTTGTTTACAAATCAAACAACATGAAC
>CAWVWK010000167.1:0-5651 GCA_963933725.1 uncultured Colwellia sp. | reverse complement strand
AATGTTCATATATTAAATGACATGGGCATAACAACCTCTATTTAGGGTTAACTTGCTAATAACCCAGACTGATGGGTCAATAAATTTGCAAGAAGTTGACTAAATGTCATACTCAAATTATATGATTTACAAGCGTTAAACATTATTTAACTTTAGGGATATAGCGATGAAAACTAATAGAAAAATCACAGGTTGCACAAAAAAATCGGCCATAGTGTCTTTGGTTGTTCTGTTAGCAGCTTGTTCAAATACAAGTGCTATAGAAGGAGACTTAACAACTTTAACCAACAAAATTGATTCATTAAGTAATAAAGTTGATAGTCTTTCTGCAGAGGTATCTCAAATCAAGCAGCAGCAAGATGCTAGTGATGCAAGTACAAAAGAAGCTATCAAATCTGCTGAACTTGCCCTAGAAGATGTACAACGAGCTAACGAGCGAATTGACAATATCGTTTCTGCTTATAAGAAATAGCCTAGTATCAAAATTAGTTTCGACAATACCAAAGCGACATAATGGCGCTTTGATATTGTCGAACTTAGCGTAAGCCTATTGCCAAACCGGCATTTTATCTTCAAAAGCTTTAATTTTATCTAGCTTGTTTAAAGTCCAACCAACGCTGTCTACACCTTCTAGTAAACAGTGTTTTTGAAATGCGCTTAGCTCAAAAGTAAAACTCTTTTCCTCACCTTGTTCATTAGTATGGACAACCTTATCATTTTGTAAGTCTACAGTAAGGTTTAATAAAGATTCTTTACTTAAATTAAACAGTTCATCTACTTCTGACTCGGTTAATTTAATCGGTAATAAACCGATATTAATACAGTTACCATAGAAAATGTCTGCAAAGCTTGGCGCGATAATCACTTTAAAACCGAATTCTTCAAGTGCCCATGGAGCATGTTCTCTACTTGAGCCACAACCGAAATTTTCTCGAGCAAGTAAAATACTGCTCTTTCTATAATCAGGTTTATTTAGAATAAACTCAGGGTTTTCTTCTTTACCGCTGTGATCTAAATAACGACTATCGTGAAATAAGTGTTTGCCAAAGCCAACACGCTCTGTCTTTTGTAAAAACTGTTTAGGAATGATTTGATCTGTATCGACATTAGCAATATCTAATGGGGCAACCAATCCTGTATGTGTGATAAATTTATCCATTGTTATAATTCCTATCTAGATATTGGTTATGCATTTAAGTCAACAAAGTGACCCATTAGCGCAGCAGCGGCTGCCATTTCAGGGCTAACTAGGTGTGTACGACTACCTCGGCCTTGTCTACCTTCAAAGTTACGGTTACTTGTAGAGGCACAGCGATCACCTTCTTCAAGCACATCATCATTCATACCTAAACACATAGAACACCCCGGTAAACGCCATTCAAAACCTGCATCACTAAATATCTTATCTAAGCCTTCGCTTTCAGCCTGAGACTTAACACGGTAAGAACCTGGAACCACAATCGCATCCACAGATTTCTGCACTGATTTACCTTTGGCTGTGAAAGCCTCAACAACACTTGCTGCTGCACGTAAATCTTCTATTCTTGAATTAGTACAAGAGCCAATAAAGACTTTATTAATTTGAATATCAGTAATTTTAGTACCTGCTTTTAAATCCATATAATTAAGTGCTTTCACACAAGACTCTTTTTCTACTTCATCGCTGAAATCTTGTGGAGATGGCACAGTGCTATCAACACTAACGACTTGCCCTGGGTTTGTACCCCAAGTCACTTGGGCTTTAATATCTTTGGCTTCTAGGGTAACAACAGCATCGAAGACCGCATCATCATCTGACTTAAGCTTTTTCCAATCACTTACCGCTTGTGTCCATACATCACCTTTAGGTGCGTATTCTTTGCCTTCAACATAGTTAATGGTGGTTTGATCTGGAGCGATTAAGCCCGCCTTTGCGCCAAACTCGATACTCATATTACAAACCGTCATACGCTCTTCCATACTTAGTGCTGAAATCGCTTCTCCGCAATACTCTACAACGTAACCTGTCGCGCCTGCACTACCCGTTTTACCAATAATGGCAAGAATAATATCTTTTGCGCTGATTCCTTTACCAACATGGCCTTTTACTTCAATTTTCATAGTTTTGGCTTTATTTTGGCGAAGAGTTTGCGTTGCAAAAACATGTTCCACTTCAGACGTACCAATGCCAAAAGCTAATGCACCAAAGGCACCATGAGTTGCTGTGTGGGAATCACCACAGACGATAATAGTTCCTGGTAATGTTAAACCTAACTCAGGGCCCATTACATGTGCAATACCTTGGTTTTTATGCCCCATACCAAAAAGTTTAATACCAAATTCTTTACAGTTTTTTTCTAAAGCACGTAACTGGTTCGCTGCGCCTTCACCAGCAGCATCAATTTCAATTGAACGTGTAGATATATTGTGATCCATTGTCGCAATAGTTCGTTCAGGATGGCGAACAGCTCGGTTTGCAAAACGTAAGTTTGAAAAAGCTTGCGGAGAAGTCACTTCATGAATTAAGTGCCTGTCGACAAAAAGTAGCGGTGTTTCGCCCGCTTTATCTTCAACTAAATGTGTTTGCCATAATTTTTCATACAATGTGGTCATTAAGCAATTCCTTCTATTTGTTGACAGATATAGTCGCCTACTTCGCTTGTCGTTTTGGCACTAAATTTCTTTTGTTCTGCTGACATTGTTGCTGGGAGTAAGTCAGCGGTTAAAATGTTGTTGTCTAGCGCACTTGTTACTGCAGCTTCGATAGCTGCGGCTGCTTCACTTTGATTCAGGCTGTAGCGAAGCATAAGCGCTGCAGATAGAATTTGTGCAATAGGGTTGGCAATGCCTAAACCAGCAATATCTGGCGCACTTCCGCCTGCGGGTTCATACATACCAAAACTATTTTGATTTAAACTAGCAGAAGGCAATAAACCCATAGAACCTGTAATCATGGCACAAATATCTGACAATATGTCGCCAAAAAGATTAGGGCATAGCATAACGTCAAATTGATTAGGATCTCTTACAAGTTGCATGGCGGCGTTGTCTACATATAAGTGCTCTAGTTCAACATCTGGGTATTGAAGAGCAACCTCGTTAACCACCTGACGCCATAACTGGCTAGTAGCAAGTACATTGGCTTTATCTACTGAAGTGACTTTATTGTTACGCTTTTGCGCCGACTTAAAAGCTAAATGTGCTATACGCTTTATTTCTCGACGAGAATAAAACATTGAATCGAAACCTGTTTCTTCTTCTCCTTCGCCTCTACGTCCTTTTGGCTCTCCAAAGTAAATATCACCCGTTAATTCACGAATCACCAGTACATCAAAACCCTTTTCTGAGATATCGCTGCGTAGAGTAGAAAGTGATGATAACGCTGGTTGTAAAGTTGCTGGACGCATATTACAGAAAAGTTCAAAATGGCTACGTAAACCCAGTAATGCACAACGCTCTGGTTGCTCTGTTGGTGGTAAATCTGCCCACTTTGGACCACCTACAGAGCCAAATAAAATAGCATCACTTGCTTCACAACCAGCCATCGTTTCTTTTGGTAATGCATTACCATGGTTATCGATAGCAGCTCCACCAACATCATAGTCTGTCGTGCTAATTTCTATATTAAATTTTTTAGAAACAACTGATAATACTTTTTTGGCTTCAGCCATCACTTCAGGGCCGATGCCATCACCGGCTAATACTGCAATATTGAACATGTTAATTACTACCTTATTATTTAATTACTTCTCTATATTTAATTACTTATCTGATGCTTACGAATTCTTAGCTGACTTTAGCTGTGCAATATTCATAGCTCTTCTTATGCTATTTAATGCATGAATTAAGGCTTGTCCTGAGGCTTGAATTACATCGGTTTCTAAGCCATGGCCGTGGAAGTTTCTTTGCTGCCATCGAATAACGAGATGCGCTTGCCCTAAGCCATCTTCACCTGAGCCTTTATTTGATATTTTATAGTCTTGAACTTCAAACTCGATATCTATGGCTTGCTTAATGGCTTGGTAAAGGGCGTCAACAGGACCATTACCGGTTGCCGAATGTATTGTTGTTTTACCTTCTGAACCACTTTTTAACTTAATACCTGCGGTTGCAAAGTCACCATCGCCACATTGCACATTAATAGCGCTTAGACGGTAATATTCTTGTTCATTTTCCGCCATAAAACCTTTTTGCTGAGTACTAAAAACAAGCGCTTCAAGGTCGTCATCAAAGACTTGGCCTTTTTTATCAGCAAGTGCTAAAAAATCAGCATAAAGTGATTCGATATCATAATCTTTTTCTTGGTAACCTAAGCTGTCCATTCTATGTTTAATAACATGACGACCGCTTCGAGAGGTTAAATTTAATTTAGTTTTTGCTATTCCCACACTCTCAGGTGTCATAATTTCATAAGTGTTGCTTGCTTTAAGCATTCCATCTTGATGAATACCAGAAGAGTGACTAAACGCATTACCACCTACAATGGCTTTATTTAACTGCACTGGCATATTACATAAGCTGCTTACTAATTTTGATGTACGAGCGATTTCTTGATGATTAATATGGCTTTGCACACCAAGTAAGTTCTGCCGGGTTTTCATGATCATCGCCACTTCTTCAAGTGAACAATTTCCTGCACGCTCGCCAATACCATTGATGGTACACTCTATTTGCCTTGCACCAGCTTGAACCGCTGCCATAGAGTTTGCTACCGCTAAACCTAAATCGTTATGACAATGAACAGATATAACCGCTTTATCAATATTCGGAACACGGTTAAATAAGTTAGTAATAATACCTTGAAATTCAAACGGTAAGGTATAACCAACGGTATCAGGAATATTAACCGTTGTGGCGCCAGCATCGATTGCAGCCTCCACCATACGACATAAATTATCAATAGGCGTGCGACCTGCATCTTCACATGAAAATTCAACGTCATCAGTGAATTTACGCGCGTACTTTACGGCATGAACTGCCATGGCCTGTACGTCTGAAAATTCTTTACGCAATTTTTGCTGCACATGAACATCTGAGGTCGAAATAAAAGTATGAATTCTAAATTGGTCTGCAACACCTAATGATTGTGCACAAGCGTCAATATCAGCTTCTACAGCTCTTGCTAAACCACAAACTCGGGCATTTTTTATTGTACGAGCAATTTGCTGCACCGATTCAAAGTCACCTGGCGATGATACTGGAAACCCCACTTCCATAATATCAACACCTAAACGTTCAAGCGCGAGCGCTATTTGAAGTTTTTCATGTACTGATAAACTCGCATTTAAAGCTTGTTCACCATCACGTAAAGTGGTGTCGAAAATAATGACATTATCGTTTGTGGTATTCGTCATAATAGATCCTTTTTAATAAGGCTTATTCGTCATAATCCAAATGAGCCTGTTAATTCATTCGGATTTTATATCTATAAGTATAGATGCAAAAAACCCGCGTTTATCAGCGCGGGTTTAGGTGTTTTTTCATTTTTTTAAGAGTTATCCAGCCTCTAATAAGCAATAAAAACCTAGCCGCACACAAAAAGTGAGAGGAGGAGGTTGAGCTTAGTGAGTGAGTAAGTCTGTTTCATGCTGTTTTAATTCTTAACTTTTAATACTTAACTTTTAATACTTAACTTTTAATACTAAGTAGTGATGAGAAAATATGATTAACTA
>CAWVWK010000166.1:0-5706 GCA_963933725.1 uncultured Colwellia sp. | reverse complement strand
CTCTTGCTGCTGGTTTTGCTCTTGTTGCTGGTTTTGCTCTTGTTGCTGGTTTTGCTCTTGCTGCTTTTGCTCTTGCTGTTTGAGGAACTCCTCAATGCGTTCGATATTTTCTTGCGCATCAGATAAATTCGGATTTTTAGCTAAAGCTTTTTTATAGGAAGTAATAGCTTTGTTATATTCTTTTAATTTTGCTAAGGCATTGCCTTGATTATAAAGAGAATCAGCGCTATTGCTTTGTTCACCCTTTTTGAATGACTCTAAAGCTTCTTGATAATTGCCTGCTCTGAAATGGGCACTACCTTGCCATTGATTATTGTCAAACTGATTAGCAGCCTCTTGATATTGTTCTTGTTGGAAGTTCGCTTTACCTTGCTGATCATTCGTTTTCCATAAACTATTCCAGTAATCTTTCCAAGCGGAGGTCGTTTCAGGCTGAGCGCTGATTACTTTTGAGGTTGTCTGCTTATCAAGGTTATTTGCAAAAACTGAATTAGGAAAAGTTATTGAACTCATTACAATTAATGGAACAAATAGAAAGCTTACCATCAAAGGTGTTGTGTTTTGCCCCTCAATAAGGGGATTACCTCGTCGAAAATAGGTTAACAACAGAGGCAAAATAAGAAACACAATCCAGGCCCCTTGTTCTTTATATTTATCACCCATTTGTAGTGACTCTTGCTGATTGTTGTCATTGCCATTATTCTCGTCTCGCAATGAATTCGTTAATGAATCTTCAAGGTTAAGTGGAGACTTTACCAATGCCTCAATATCAGTGTCATCATGAGTTAGGGTATGGTAGTTACCGCTCGTTCTTTGCGCGATTGATTTTAATCTTTGAATGGGTAATTTCGGAATAACGATCGCCCCATTACGATCTTTTAATAACTCACCGCTAGGTAGTTTTATCGGCGCTCCACTTGTTGTTCCTACCCCAAATAAATTCAATTTATGATCATGATCATTACTCCATTTATAGATATCAGCTAAATCTGAGTTGTCTACATCGTCAATAAACCAATAAATATCACCACTTAAATAGCCTGCATTTAATAACATTTCATTTGCTAATGTCAAAGCAGCTAGTGGGTTTTTACCCCCTACAGGCATAATATCAGGTGATAGGGCAGGTAATAATAACTCTATATTTTTAATGTCTTGGGTTAACGGACTGATAATAAAAGCGTCAGAAGTTGAAGCGATTAGGCCAACTTCTCCCTCATTGATTTTTTTCAATAAATCAATCGCTTTAAAGCGGGCTCTTGTCAAACGATTTGGTTTTAAGTCATTAGCATACATACCAACGTCCATATCCATGATGACCACAGCGCCTCGTTGTGTTTGGTATACCGGTTGAGGGAGTTTCTCCCAGGCAGGACCTGATAATGCTATGATAGTCAGAAGGCCAATCAAAAACGGTTTAACGACGGAAATGTAAGCATTCAGTTTGTTGAGCCTACTACTCTTTTTAACATTCTTTGTTTGATTGTTGTCATTATCAGAGTGTAAAAGAGCAGCTTGAAGATGTGCAGGTATGAATTTTTGCCAAGGAGAGCGATTAAGTAAGGTTCTTTTTAAAGTCCATAACACTATAATCAGCGGGATTAACGCGATAAACCATAACGGACGGATAAAATGGAAGTTAGTGATAAAGTCATTCATTAACGTAAGTTCCCAAAACGGCGATTAGTGTTTTTTTCAGTATCTTTTAAGGTATTGTTTTTTATTTTATTATTACCAACGGAGTCAAGATTCTGTTTGTTATGAAATAAAGACGAAATTAAATGCACAATATGAGGTAATAATAAGCCTGTAAAAGCAAGTATTAAGGCACAGCCTAGTGGCCAATAGAATAAAGCGGTTAAAGGTCTCATTTGTTGTTGGTCTTGCTCTATGGGTTCAAGTTGATCTAAGAGACTATAAATTTGCTCCATACTTTGGCTGTCTTTAGCACGAAAATATTGACCGCCAGTTTGCTTGGCAATATTGGACAAACTTTTATCATCTAGATCGGCTGAAGGGTTAACCTTTCTTGATCCAAACAATGATTTTTGTAGCATAACATCAGCGCCAATACCGACGGTGTAAATAGTCACATTTTTAGCAACAGCAAGTTCTAATGCTTGTTCAGGCGTTATTTTACCTGACGTATTTTGACCATCGGTAAGTAAAAGTAATACTTTATTCGAGTCTTCTTTTTCTGCAAAACGTTTGACACTTAGTCCAATTGCATCGCCAATGGCCGTTTTTTTACCGACTAACCCTAAAACACTTTCGTTCAACATTTGCTTTACAGTATTTCTATCGTAACTCATCGGAGTTTGCATATACGCATCATCGGCAAATAGAATGAGCCCTAGTCGGTCACCGACACGACGGTCTATAAACTTACCCAAAAGGTATTTGAGCATCTCTAAACGGTTTACGGTTCGACCATTCAAACTCATATCTTCTATTTGCATACTGCCAGAAAGGTCAACTGCAATCATCATTTCTCTACCTTCAGTGGGAATATCAACCGCCTCACCTAAATATTGTGGTTGAGAACAGGCAAGGACCATTAATATCCAGCAGATTGAAAGTACTAGCAAAGATAGTCTTTTTTGTGGCGATTGATGCTCAACACGCTGGTGGTTAGAAATGAGTGCAGGTAACTTTAAAGCTGTATTTGGCAAAAGGCTCTGCTTCTTTGGCAACCAATAAAATATTAGTGGCAATGGAAGAAGTAATAAGGTGTAGGGAAGGGCAATACTGATCATTTTATTTACCAGAGCTTAAGCTTTCTTTCATGTTGATAAGGTTATTCATAGGGCCTTTTAAAGGTAAAGTATGATTTACCCATAATATTACTCCAGCCTTAAAATTATCTAAATCCAATGTATTAGCCTTGTCTTGGTTTTGTGAACAAGGTTGATACAGTTTTGAAAAAGCAGCATCAGTTAACTGTTTAAAGGTTGATTTATATTGCTCTTGTAATCCGGCTAATAAAAATTTTTGAAAGCTTTCTCCGTGGAGCTTAGCTATTTCATTGCGGTTGTAATATTGCATTGCTACCCACTTAACAACAACGAGCACTTCTTCGATATGGCTGTACTTATTTTCATTGAGTAATTTCAAAGCGGCTTTTTTATCTTTGTTTAAATGTTTGTGTTTTATTATTTTTCCGATAAGAAAGACAATTAAAGAGACTATTAATAGCAACAGAATCCACCAGCCAATGGCGACGGGAAAATCACTTATTGGCTCAGGTTGATGAATGTCATTTAACACTAATTCAGCTTGTTGGTTTACTTGGTTTACTTGATTCATATTGCCTAACCTGTCATTGCCGGTGTTCTGAGCGAAACTTACAGCAGGCAAACTTAATATTAGCAAGCATAAAAATAAATAAAAGCTGAAGCGCTTTTTGTTGTGATTAGTGTTTTGATTACTTATTTGATTATTAATGTGATTTCCATATTTACTGTAGCCGTGATTAAACGCGCGAAAAAACATATATTTAAAAGAAATAAATGTTAGAAATTTTATCATTAAGCTTCTCCAGATTTTAATTGAGAAGCAAGTGTTTCAGCAGCGTTAATTTGTATAACCCGAGCACCTGATTGCACTAATAGTTCATAGCGTTTTTGTAAAAGAGAAATAGCTTGTTGATGATAATTTTGAGCTGTAGTTTTATCGCCTAAAGTTAACTGTTGGTTATCATTTCCATCGGTAATGGTCACATTTATTTTTACTTTACTCTCGGGTAAATTTTGCTCTAGAGGGTCTGAAATCAAACAAACGATCAACTCACAATGACGACTAATGTGGCTTAAATGTCTTAACGTATTGTTTTCTTCAATGTGCATTCCATCGGTAATTAAATAGACTAATGATCCAGGTTTAGCTAACTGTCTCAAACGAGCACAGTTTTCTTCTAAATAGTTATTACTTGCTTTACTGGTAATTTGTTTATCAGGACTTTTTGGGGTAGCACTTTCATCGCTAGAACTTTCTTGAGACAAAGTCGAAACAACAGTATCTATTTTCTCTTGTTTCTCATTATGAACACGCTTTAATGTGTGAAGGTAATGCAGTACGCCTTCTTTTCTACTTCTAGGTTTTAACTCAACATGTAATTGGTCATTAAAGACAATACCACCCAATCTGTCACCTCTTGCTTTAGCATGCCAAGCAACGAGAGAGGCTAGGTGGGAAGCTTGTACTGACTTAAATAAGAGTTGACTACCAAAGTGCATATTACTACTTATATCAGTCGCTATCAGGACAGGTCGCTCTACCTCTTCACGAAAAAGCTTGGTATGTGTTTTACCCGTCCTTGCAGTAACTCGCCAATCAATTGCTCGGATATCGTCACCTGTTTGATAATGTCGAACTTCATCAAACTCCATGCCACTACCTTTACTTCTCGCTAAGTAATTGCCTGACATCTGGCCTTGAATATTTTTTTTGGCTGTTAAGTCAATTAAAAATGTTTTTCGCTGGTAATTAACAAGCTCAGTCATGCTTAACTGGACACCATTGCTATCAATACTTTTTAGCTGTTGAGCATAATCTAAAGTTGTAATAACAGATTTAGGTTGTCGTTTTGTGTTCAAAGAAACACCCGAGTTATTTTTTGAAAACCACATACATCATCTACTTTACATAATTCTTTTATTAAAGTTTCATTTCATAAGTACTCATGACAATACGTCACAGATTAACCTACTGCGACTAATTCAAGAATACGATCTAAGAGTTGATTGGCACTTAAACCTTCAGCTTCAGCTTGGTAACTTAATAAAATACGGTGTCTTAGCACATTATGAAAAACAGCTTGAACATCTTCAGGATTAACAAAGTCACGGTTGTGTAACCAAGCTCTTGCTCTAGCGCAACGATCTAAAGCGATGGTGGCACGAGGGCTTGCACCAAAAGCGAGTAACTTTTTAAGTTGTGGATCATACTTTTCTGGTTCTCTAGTCGCCATAATTAAGTCGACAATATAGCGCTCAATAGCGTCTGCCATATGAATATTTAGAACATCGTCTCGAGCTGCAAATATATCTTTTTGGCTAAGTGTGCCTAATGAGTCGAGTTTATGGTCTTTATTAAAATCCGATAAAGCCTCACCGCGATTAAGTTTTAAAATATCTAACTCACTTGTTGCATCAGGGTAGTTAATCTCTACATGCATTAAAAAGCGATCTAGTTGAGCTTCAGGAAGAGGGTAAGTTCCTTCTTGCTCAATAGGGTTTTGTGTCGCCATAACTAAAAACAGATCAGGTAAAGGATATGTTTTTCTACCCACGGTAATTTGCCCTTCTCCCATTGCCTCTAATAATGCTGATTGCACTTTTGCGGGTGCACGGTTTATTTCATCAGCTAAGACTAAATTTTGAAAAAGAGGACCTGGTTGGAAAACAAAGGTACCGTCTTCAGGACGATAAATATCGGTGCCTGTTAAATCAGCAGGAAGTAAATCAGGTGTGAATTGAATACGATGAAAGTCTGCTTCGAGGCCTTTAGATAAAGCATTTACTGCTCTGGTTTTTGCTAAACCAGGAGGGCCCTCTACAATGAGGTGTCCATTAGCAAGCAGCGCGATAAGTAGATTTTCAACAAATGCTTCTTGACCAATAATTTGAGATGATAAATGCGTTTTCAATGCGTTAAAGTGCGCTATAGCCATGATCTTTTTCTTACTTTCTTGTTAAGGGATAATGT
>CAWVWK010000165.1:0-5738 GCA_963933725.1 uncultured Colwellia sp. | reverse complement strand
AAATTCGACAATAGAAATTGGTGCTTATGCGAATGCATTTGAACCGATTAATAATACCCATGAAGCGAACGATAGCATATCTGATTTAAGAAATATTTCTGAGCAAGAATATGTAGATTTTGCTAAGTCTTGGTATGAAGCTGGTGCAACGATTATTGGCGGCTGTTGTGGTATCACGCCAAGCCACATCGCTCAGTTAAAGAATGCTTTTAAGGATTAGCACCCCCTGTCAAATCAAGTATACTTTTATTAACTTTACTTTGACCCTTTATTAAAAGTAAAGTTAAAAAAGTATGCTATTAAAAGCTAGTTTTATCACAAGATAAATATTTATCCCCCCTTTTTACTTCCCAGAAAATAACACTGCCATAATTGGTCATTATTGACCACAAGTTTGCCCTTTTAACACCCTTTCATCATCACTTTCGTTAGTCATGATTAGCCTACCTCGCTTATTGCGCATACTGCAAAGCTAATACTCCACCATTAGGCTTTTAACAAAAAAGGGTTCACTATGTTAAAAACATCTCAAAAACATTCAATCATCATCGCTTTGATAGTGATCAATATAATCTCAGTTAGCGTGAGTGAGGCGAGTGTAAACACACAGAAAACTAACCCTCAACAAGAACACCTATCAGTCACTTCTGAGCAATATAAAAAGCAACATAAAAAACAAAATAAAATGCAACGTGTCGAGGAATTACCTCGAGCCAATCACTTTAATTCAATACCCTATGAAGAGATTAAAGCCGGCAGTTTCTTTGTAAAAAGCGCATCAGGCTTTTATACAAGCTTGAGTCAAAACAGTGCTTATGATGTAAAAATAACCGGGTTACTTGCCAGAGTTAATTTAACCCAAACGTTTAAAAACGAGACCAATAACTTCATTGAGGCGGTTTATGTATTTCCCTTGCATAAGACAGCCGCTATAGATGCTTTAACGATGAAAATAGGTAACCGGATTATTAATGCCAAGATAAAAGAAAAACAGCAAGCAAAAAACATCTATAACAAAGCTAAAAAACAAGGGAAAAAAACCAGCTTAGTTGCACAGCATCGGCCTAATATGTTTAGTACGAAGTTAGCAAATATTGCCCCCGGTGAAACCGTTGAAATAGCATTAAGTTACCTGCAAAGTGTGAAATACCATGACAGTGAGTTTTCTCTTCGACTGCCTCTCACCATAACACCTCGATTTATTCCCGTGTTTTTAGTTAAAAAGGATGATCACCAAAACAATCGACATCAGGATAACTTTACACAGCAAAACACGATTAGTAATAAGAAGATAAGTAATAGTTCAGACGGTTCAGAGCTCAGCTCAGCGGTAAGTTCTGCAGTGAACTCACAAAGAAAAACAAAAGACAGCATCACAAAAATGGGCTGGTTGATAAGTTCAAACGTAATGGATGCTGATGATATAACCCCACCTCAAGTCAGTTCAAGCTCAAGCCAGAACGTAAAGATTAATATCGAAATAAATTCTGGTATGGCGTTAAGTAATATTAATAGTCATTATCATCCTATTACAAAAACAAAAACAAAAACAAAAACAAAAGCTAAAGCTAAAAAGACAAACCAAGTAAAGTCTGACCAGCGTGCTACTTACCAAGTTTCGTTGCTTAATGCACAAACCAAAATGGATAGAGACTTCACACTTTCTTGGCAATTAGCCGAAGGGCATAAACCTGAAGCAGCTTTTTTCAGCTCTCAAGATGATAAATACCATTATGGCTTACTAATGCTTATGCCTGAGCAAAGAGCCCATAAGACCAATAACCATGAACATAATATAGCCAAAGATATTACGTATATTATTGATACTTCTGGCTCTATGGGTGGCGTGGCAATAAAACAAGCTAAAAAAGCCTTAGTAAATGCCATAAACCAATTAAATAGCGCAGACAGCTTTAATGTCATTGCCTTTGCTAGCTCTCCTACTTCTTTATATAGAGAGCCTCAAGAAGCGAGTCATCAAAACCTACTTCAAGCGATTAATTGGGTTGAGCGCCTAACTGCATCGGGCGGTACCAACATGTACCCCGCCATTGAGCTCGCTTTAAATCAAGCTCCAGCAAAAGAAAACAAGCTGCACAATAAATACAAGCAGGTCATCTTTATTACAGATGGCGCTGTTGGCAATGAAGATGAACTCATAAATATGATAAGTCGTAAAGTAGGAAGTACCCGATTGCACACCGTCGGTATAGGCTCTGCGCCAAATGGTTACTTTATGAGGCAAGCGGCTCTTATAGGAAAAGGTACGCATCGTTTCATTGGCAGCATCAATGAAGTCAAAAAGGAAATGGACAGCCTTATTGCGCTTATTAACAACCCTTCAATGAAAGATATTGCATTATCATGGTCTGTTAACCAAGTCGAGATGATACCTAATAATTTACCCGACCTATATATGGGACAACCCTTGATAATAAGTGCTAGATGGCCGAATAATGCGATTAATAATCAAAAAGCCTTAAAGGTAAGTGCAACAGGTAAAAAGGCAAATAAAGTATGGAATAAGGAATTAACACTAAGCAGTGTTAATAATAGCAGTGGCATCGGTGCCTGGTGGGCAAGACAAAAAGTAAAACAATTAACAATGATAATGCACCGCCCTCTCCCTTTTGTAGAGAAAGAAGAATTAAAGAAAAAAATTACAGAACTTGGCCTAACACATAACTTAGTGACGCCTTATACAAGTTTTATCGCCGTTGAGAATAAAATTTCAAGAAAAGAAAATACAGAGTTGAACAAGTTGAAAGTAGCCAATTTAATGCCTGAAGGATCTAGCCAGCTCATTTCACTTTCTAATACTTCATTAGGCTCTTTTAGTTATTTACTATTAGGCATACTCCTTATGGTTTTTAGTATATTTCTTCACTTTCCTTATTTAGCGAAGGCAATAGTTAACTTTTTGGCTGTAAAGAAGGCAAAGAACTGACCATAAAACAGTAAAAAAATAAAAATGAATTAAAAGGATTTACATGCATTAAGAATAACGACACACCCATTGATCACTATCAAGCTTAAAGAGGAAATCATGGCAACGATTAAGCCAAATATTAAATTAAAAAACATTTTAACCGGCTTACTAGTTCTTGCGGCTTTAATGAATTTTTCTCATGTAGGTTATATAAAATTCAAAGCTTTATTATCACAGTATTTACTAGAAACAGCTTGGATAAAAACACAACAAAATGAAAAAGGCAGTCTAACGATAAAAGCCGTTAAACCTTGGCTTTGGGCAGATATTTACCCTGTCGCCAAACTAGGTTTTACTAGACAAGGTAAAGGCTTTATTGTACTTAACAATGACTCAGGGCAAGCCCTAGCGTTTGCCCCTGGTATAAACCCAAGTACACCTATTGGAGGGAAACTCCCCATTGTAATATCAGCTCATAATGATAGTCACTTCAGTTTACTGAAAAACGTCAACATCGCAGATAAAATTACACTACAAACAAGTAATAGTGAAACCACAACCTTTAAAGTCATCTCAATAAAAATAATTGATACACGTAAAGATAAACTTTTTGTTGAAAATAATAGTGCCTATAACAATGAAAATTTTACTTCAAGCCATTCTATATCAGAGGTGCCCATACAAGGTTTAATATTAGTGACTTGTTATCCCTTTAAAGCAATAAGTCGAGAAACACCGTATAGGTACTTAATTGAAGCGGTATCTATCTAGAAATCACATTAAAAATCAAAAGATAAATCAAAGGGAATAGTCACTTTAACATTTCAAAAAAGTATAGCTCAAAACAAATTTACGAGAAATTTACGAGAATTTACGAGGACACTCACCTAAAACTTCATGACTAAAAACTTCATCCCTAAAGTATAAAAATCCATTTTAATCATTATTCGTCATAGGCCTATGCTGCCATACTAAATCGCTAGTCGCTAATTCAAGCTTAATTTAACAGATCAGTGTGATCTAAATGCTACTTTTAAGCGTATTAGCATATGAGGCATTCTTTTATAAAGAGAGTATATTATGAAAGCATTTACACTACGTATTTATGATTATTACAAATATATTTTTGATTCAAGTAAAAACCCTCTTAGGCATATACCCGATCCGGTGAGCAGGTTCTACATAATGACCATTTTAGCGACTATGTGGTGCCTTTCCTTTGCACTTTATCTTGGAAGCATTATTTATTTTGGTATAAGCCTAGCAGCACACATTATTCTACTGTTAATGTTTTTCTTTACTATGGCAATATTTTACGATGCGGAAAAAAATCATTCCTCTTGGCTGCTTAAACTTCGCAAAGATTCTTAAAAGCATAGTTAGAGTGTTAAAAGTTAGAGTATTTGAACACAGTTAAGCAAGTTATTTTTTACTTTAGTTGTAGTTTTTTTGTCAGTTAAATTGTCTGCTAATGGTGGTATGACTGGCAAAATAGTTGTGGTTTAATTCGTTAGAGAATATTGACTCACTCAATAAACACATAGCCCGACCCGTTTTAAGACCACAGCTTTCTCTACTTCCTTTGCCTAGCTAGATTCCCTTATTTAGCTAATTGATTTACCTAACTAGTTCATTTACCTAACTAGTTAACAAGACAAGGAGTACCAACAAATGAAGGTTTGGCAGTGGCTTGGTTATTTAGGTCTTGCTCCATTTGTTTTTTGTTTACTTTTGCCGAAGTTAGCAAGTGATTTTTTGGGGGTAGCAGCAGATAAAGCATTTATTTATTACAGTGTTATCATATTAAGCTTTTTGTCTGGAACTTTATGGAAAGTTCCATCTAAGGCTATGACTAATAAACTTTATTTTGCTAGCAATTTGCTTTGTTTATTTGCTTATGTCTGTTTATTTTTACCTATCAAGTTATCACTAATCCTGTTACCTGTGGGCTACATGGCTTTATTAGTAACCGACTATTTTGAGTATGAGCGAAGTTCTAAATATCCATTAACCTATTATAATTTGCGTGTTTTTCTAACAATATTTGTTGTTATTTTACATGTAATGATGTTAAATTTTTGAGGAGAGATAAAATGTCCACCGACACCCTAACTATCTTTTATGATGGTAGCTGTCCCTTATGCACTTTAGAAATGGATAGACTAAAGCGTCATGACAAACATGACCGTATTAAATTAGTCAATTTACATCAAGAAAATTTTTCCATTGACTACCCTGACATAGATATTGAAAAAGCCATGCACATTTTACATGGCATATACCGCGGTAAAACACTGTTTGCCCTAGATGTAACACACAGAGCATGGACGCTTGTTGGCAAGGGTTTTTTAGTCGCACCGTTATCCTTGCCTGTTGTTCGTCAAATAGCACATCAAGGATATCTATTCTTGGCTAAATATCGCCAACCAATATCTCAATGTCTTTATCAACGTTTTGGCATAGGTATTCAAACTTGCGAAACAGGAACATGTTATGAAAAACCAAGCAACCCTGATCATTGGCGCAAATAGTGAAATAGCCAAAGGCATTGCTGAGCGAATCGCTAAAGATAAGCTCTCAAGTCTCATTGTCATCAGTAGAGATATTACTCATTACCAACAAGAAAAATTTAATGAAGCACAGATCATCGAGGTAGGTAATTATGTTGAAGAAACAATACAAAATGCAGCGATAACGTTGCAAAAAGACGCTGATGTTTATATTACGCAGGTTTTTATTTGTCATGGTCTGCTGCATGGTAAGACGGTAAAACCTGAAAAACGACTAGAGGACTTTTCTCTAGATGCTT
>CAWVWK010000164.1:0-5835 GCA_963933725.1 uncultured Colwellia sp. | reverse complement strand
TTATGATCAGCAAAATCGCAATAAACTTAAAAAAAAGGATATCGCCTCAATCCCTGCACCATTAGTTTTTAGTCATGATGTTAGTGAAATAAATGATCGCTTAGCCCGTCATAAGGTCAAAACAATAGGCCAAGGTGATTCAACATTATTATGGCCAATCAATCGTCAAGAAAGTTTACAGCTACTCGACTTTTTTTGCCGCTATTTACTGCCTTCATTTGGTACGTTTCAGGACGCCATGACGTGTAATGGCGATGACGTTGTAACCCAAAAGCAATGGAGCTTGTACCATTCGAGGTTGTCATTTTCGCTTAACAGTAAAATGCTATCTCCCACACTTGTCGTTGATACTGTACTCAAACATTATCAATGTAATGATGCTATTAGTATTTCGCAGGCTGAAGGTTTTATTAGACAAATTTTAGGCTGGCGTGAATTCATACGTGGTATGTATTGGATTAATATGCCGCAATACCAAGATAAAAACAGCTTAAAAGCAAAAAACAACCTACCTTCATGGTTTTGGAATGGTGATACAAAAATGAACTGTTTGCATCACGCAATCAATCAATCGCTGCAATATAGTTACGCCCATCATATTCAGCGCTTAATGATCACAGGAAACTTTTGTTTATTAACAGGAATAGAGCCTGCGCAAGTTGACCAATGGTATTTGGGGATCTATGTTGATGCGATTGAGTGGGTTGAATTACCTAATACTCGCGGTATGAGTCAGTTTGCTGATGGTGGGCTTATTGCTTCAAAAGCTTATGCCGCCAGTGGTAATTACGTGAATAAAATGAGTGATTACTGCCAAAGCTGTTATTACAATGTTAAAGAAAAGACCAGTGATAATGCCTGTCCTTTAAATAGCCTTTACTGGCATTTTATGGATAAACACAGCGAATTGTTTGAATCAAACCCAAGACAAGCCATGGTTTATCGAAATTGGCGCAAACAAACGATAGAGCAACAACAAGCAACCTTAGCCAAAGCTCAAGGTTATTTGCGCAACTTAGACACTCTTTAAAGTCGTTTAACGCAGCTTACTTTTATTTGCTGATTTGACTTTATATTGACTAGCACAATGAGAACGAGATACGGCTTCGCTTCGTTTACTTAAATGTTTTGTTTTTCGACCCGATACTCTACAGCGCCAATTTTTAAAGGTTTTACTTTTTAATTCTTGGCGCATAAGTCGAATCACTTGTGGCTCAGTTAAGGCATACAATATTTCGATGGCTTCAAATGGTGTGCGATCTTCCCAGGCCATTTCAATCACTCTTGATTTGTCAGAATATTCAAGCATTTCAGTGTGCCTCATTATGAATAAATTTGTAAAACAACTGATGCGTATTAACTTTGGCCTCAAGCTTGGCAGCAAGTAAATACAATCCAGCTAGTTTGCGGTGAATAAAAACCGCATCAATCGGTGGTGTGTGCCATTGCTCTTGTTGGGTATTAATTAACAAACCTTTTTCTTTAATTCTCAAGGCTAAACCGCTCTTTGCAAAGTCATAAGTTTTGTCATATACCAAAGGCTCACAGGCTAAGGTAAAAATGTCTAACACCTGTGATAAGTAGGTTGGCTCAATGTTATCAGCAAAAAAACCTATGTTTTTAGCCGCATCAACCATGGCTGTTTTTTCATTGTTAATACTTGCTTTGATTAAAGCTAAATAACCAAGACTTATCGTCTGTGGAATTTTCCGAGTGGCACCAAAATCAAGTAGCACTATACGATCGGTGTCAACTTGATAGAGGTAATTCGCAAAATTTGGATCTGTTTGCATTAACTGGTAGGTAAAAAGCTCATCGAAAAACAAACCAATGAGTGACTCAACCGCCTTGTCTCTTACTTGTTGCGGTAATTGAGTTATTTGATCAATTGGTACACCCTCGATAAATTTCATTGCTAATATCGACTGAGTACTAAAGTCTTCAATAACCATAGGTAAAACAAACTGATCATCACTGAGCAAGTCAGCGTAAATTTTAACAAAATTTGCTTCATTGACGTAATCGGCTTCTGCCAGTAATTGCAGTTTGGCTTGTGCTAATAATTCATCAATCTCAATATGCGCGGGCAGCAGTCCTGACAATTTTAAGAGTGCCGCAACGTTATCAACATCACTACTAATCGCATCAGCAATACCTTTATATTGCACTTTTACAGCAAGTTTTTTACCATTATCAAGGTAAGCCATGTGAACTTGTCCAATAGATGCTGAAGCAAAAGGCTTAAGCTCGAAGTGTGCAAAGTTATCTAGCCAACTATCTCCCCACTCATTCTCTAACACTTCTAACAACTGCTTGTGCGGCATAGGTTGTGCGTTTGAACGCAGTTTATCTAATAGCTGGCTTAACTCAGCAGGTAACAAATCGCCGGCATCCATAGATAAAAGTTGTCCAACTTTCATTGCCGCACCACGAAGCTGTGACAGTTTTTCAGCTAAATGATTAATATTGCTAGGTTGCACTAACAATTCTTTAATGGATGTCGGTTGCCCTTTCGACCATTGCTTTGCTCCGTCTAACACCATATTACTCGCAACTTTAGTGACCAACGAACCTAGGGTAGCTAATCGGGACAATCGAGAGGTAGGTATCTTCTTTTCTTTTTTCAATATAAACACCTAACGCGTAACAAGCGACTTTACATCTTTGCCATATTGTTGAAAGTAACGTTTTAAGTCGTCTAAAATAAGATAATTCATCGGCACAATAAACAAGGTGATTAAAGTGGCGAATATAATGCCAAATCCTAAACTCACCGCCATCGGAATTAAAAATTGTGCCTGCGTAGATTCTTCAAATAGTAACGGTATCAAACCTGCAAATGTGGTGAGAGAGGTCAGTAATACGGCTCTAAATCGTCTTGCTCCAGCTTCATAAACGGCTTTTTTCACTGACGTTCCTCCCAAGCGGCGTTGATTAACATAGTCAACTAACACTAAGGAGTCATTCACTACGACACCAGATAGCGCTAATATCCCCATAAAACTTAGCAAAGTTAAATCCAACCCCATAATCCAATGGCCTATCACCGCACCAACCAAACCAAAGGGGATAACTGACATAACAATCAAGGGTTGTGAATAAGACTTAAATGGAATAGCCAATAAAACATAAATTAATATTGCTAAAGCAATAGCGCCTGCAATTAGTCCCTCAGATGACTCTCTTTGATCTCTCGCCTCGCCAGCTAATTCATAACTCACACCGGGATATGCGTTCATTTTTAGTGTTAACCAAGACTGAAGCTCTTTTTGAACTAGGGACATGTCGCCAGTTTTCTTGTCAAAATCGGCCGTTACAGATAAAGTTCTTTGTCTGTCTATCCTTAAGATAGTATTGGGACTCACACCAGGTAAAACATCAGCGACTTGCCATAAAGCGACTTCTTGTTTAGGGCCTATGCGAATCATCATTTGCTCTAACGTTTCAATAGACTGTCGCGCTTCGATAGGGTATCTCACCATAACCCGAACTTCTTCACGACCGCGCTGAATACGCTGTACTTCAAAACCAAATACGGCTTGTCTCACTTGACTTGAAACGGTATTAAGATCTAAGCCTAATAACCTTGCTTCTGGTTTTAAAATAAGCTGTAACTCTTCTTTACCATCAGACAATGAATCTTCTATATCAAACACACCTGAATAAGTGGCCAACTTCACTTTTAATTGTTCGGATATATCATTAAGTGCACTGACATCATTGCTTTTCAGTTCAATATCAATAGGCGATCCTCCCCAACCACCAATCTCTGCACGATAGTTTAGTTGCTCAGCCCCAGGAATTAGTCCAACACGCTTTCGCCATTCATTGACAATATCTTGGGTAGTAACCGCTAAAGTACGTTTTTCAGGAGGGACCGTTTCAACACGAACTCGACCTGTGGTTGAATTTCGCCCGCCACTGATAGCATAAATATTACGAATAACAGATTCTCCCGTTTCAGGGTCTCGAAATTCTTCACGTAAATCTTGGGCATGCTTCGTAATTGCTTTAACATAACTGTCAGTAGAGTTGAATGCTGTCCCTGAGGGCATGATTAAATTTGCCGTAGCAATTTCACTTTGTATGCGAGGGAAAAACACAAATTTAGTGTGACCACTGACCAAAGTACCTAGCACCATAATAAAAACGGCAATCATCAAAGCAAGCGTTGCGTAGCGCCACCGCATTGCTTGCGCAAGAGCCGGCTGATAGAATTTTTCTATCAGCACTTCCAGAGAACGAGCCACTTTTTGTTGAAATTGTGACAATCGAGAGGGGTTATTTGAAAGTGGGCGAACATGTTTTAAATGCGCAGGTAAAATAAATTTAGACTCTATAAGTGAAAATAATAACACCGGCACAACAACAAACGTGATCGCTGCATACCAACTACCTCGCCCAGTTTGAAAGGCGAGTGGTAAAAATGCAGCGGCCGTGGTTAAAATACCAAAAGTTACCGGCACTGCCACTTCTCGCGTTCCATTAATGGCAGCCTTTAACGGATCTTCCCCTCGTTGTAGGTGTGAATATACATTTTCACCGGTAACAATCGCATCATCAACCACAATTCCAAGCACTAGTATAAAGGCAAATAAACTCATTAAGTTGATACTGACGCCGAATAGAGGCATAAAGAGAAATGCACCTAAAAAACACATTGGAATACCTAAGCACACCCAAAAGGCAACTGCTGGTCTTAAAAATAATGCGAGCATAATTATCACTAATAATGCGCCCTGCCATGCACTTTTAGTTAAAGTATCAAGCCTTGCTTTTACCGGTTCACTGCGATCTCGCCAGTAGGCCATTGACAAACCTTGTGGTAATTGGCCTTGCTTTTCGTCGATGTAATCCCTTACTGCTGTGGTTATATCGATAACACTTTCATTGCCACTTCTAAATACTTCAATTTCAACCGCGGGTACGCCATTAAAACGAGTATTCAGGGGTATTTCAGCAAACTCATCTTTTATATTGGCTATGTCTCCTAAGCGCAACATGGTGCCGTCTTGAGTGGTAATAATAGGAATATTAGCAAAGTCATTTGCTTGGTAAGCTTGCCCTCTGCTACGAATAAAGATCTCTCCACCGGAGGTACGTAAATTACCTGCTGAAGTATCCCGAGAGTTTTGGCGTAAAATATTGGAGACTTGTGCCAAGGTTAAGTCATATTTACGAAGTACCCACTCAGGTATTTCAATTGACATTTCAAACGGAAGTACATCCTCAATTGCCACTTGGGATATATCATTTAACTGAACAAGTTCATTTCTTACATCTTCAGCCATACGCCTTAATGTTACAGCATCATAATTGCCATAAATCATTACACCGATTGCATCTTGGCGCCATTGTGGCACTTGAATTAATAAATTTTCTGCTTCTACAGGAAAATTAGTAATGGCATCAACACGTATTTTTACTTCTTCAAGCAGCTCCCTTACCTCGTAGCCTTCTTCAACAGACAAAGTGACAGATGATCTGCCCTCACTGCTTTGCGAATTAATTTGGCGGATACCTTCAATATCTTGGACCGCCTCTTCTATCTTAATCGTTATACCTTCTTCAACTTCTTGTGGTGATGCACTGGGCAAAGTAACGCTGACACTAACACTGCGCACTTCAATTTCAGGAAACATATCAACGGGTACTTTGTTGAGCATCACATAAGCACCAGCTAACATTATTATCACTAATAATATATTCGCAGCGACATCGTTTTTAGCAAACCAAGCAATCATTATGTAAACTCCTACAGCGTACTAACAGACAATGAAGCACTTGGCGCCGAAGGGGCCACTACTTCTATATTTTTACTAACAGCCGAAGAGT
>CAWVWK010000163.1:0-5840 GCA_963933725.1 uncultured Colwellia sp. | reverse complement strand
CGGTCCAGCTTATGAAGATAAAGTAGCACGTCGCGGTTTACGTGTTGGTGATTTATTCTGTAAAGAGTCATTCACTGCAAAGTTAAAAGAAATTGTTGAATACCATAACTTCTCGTTAGTGAACTACTACAAAGTTGAGCCAGTTGACTTCGAAGAAGTACTTGCTGATGCATTAGCGGTTGCAGATATTATCAAAAAGATGACTGCTGACATTTCAGAGATACTTGATCAAGCCCGTAAAAACGGTGATTCAATTATGTTTGAAGGTGCGCAAGGCACATTACTTGATATCGACCACGGTACATACCCTTATGTAACCTCTTCAAATACTACGGCTGGTGGTGTTGCTACAGGTTGTGGTGTTGGCCCACGCCATTTAGATTATATCTTAGGTATTACTAAAGCTTATACGACTCGTGTTGGTTCTGGTCCTTTCCCTACAGAATTAGATGATGAAATAGGCAATCATTTAGGAACAGTTGGCCATGAGTTTGGTGCAACAACTGGTCGTGAACGTCGTTGTGGCTGGTTTGATGCTGTTGCTATGCATCGTGCAATCCAAGTAAACAGTGTAACGGGCTTCTGTTTAACAAAGCTTGATGTTTTAGACGGTTTAGAAACGTTAAAAATCTGTACTGGTTATAAAACGCAGTCAGGTGAAGTTATTACTGTTCCACCTACAGCAGCTGAAGGTTATGAGCTTATTACACCTGTATATGAGTCCATGCCTGGTTGGTCTGAAGTGACAGTTGGTGCTACATCAATTGAGCAACTTCCAGCCAATGCACTTGCTTATATTAAGCGTATTGAAGAGTTGACGGGTGTACCCGTTGATATTATTTCAACAGGTCCAGATCGTAACGAAACAATTATTAAGGTAAATCCTTTTTCTTAAGTTTTTAAGAAAATAAATTTACGTAAAAAGGACCTATATTTAGGTCCTTTTTTTGTGCCCCTGCAATTAATTGAACTGGTATAGCAATAGCGATAAAAAAGGCCAATAGTCAATATTGGCCTTTATAATGAATTTAGGTATGGCGCTTTAGATAACCTCTAAACAACCATACCAATTTGGAAGATTGGTAAATACATGGCAATAATCAAACCACCGATTACAACACCAAGTACTGCCATAATCATCGGCTCTAGTAGTGCTGTTAAGGAATCTACTGCGTTATCTACTTCTTGTTCGTAAACCGTAGCTACTTTCGCTAGCATGTCATCTAATGAACCCGACTCTTCACCAATAGCAACCATTTGAATAACCATATCGGGAAATATATCTGAATTTCTCATGGCTAAATTCATTTGCATGCCAGAGCTGACTTCATTTTTAACTTCTAAAATAGCATCACGAAAAACAGCGTTACCTGAAGCACCAGCCGCCGAGTCAAGCGCATCAATTAATGGAACACCAGCTGCGAAGGTTGTAGAAAGCGTACGTGCATAACGAGCTACGGCTGCTTTTTTTAATAATTCACCAACAACGGGTAGCTTCAATATTTGCTTGTCGACTTTGTCCCGAAAGTCTTGGCTATTACGGTGAACACGTTTAAATAACCAGATAGCAGCAAAAATAGCAGCTAAGCCTAAATACCAATATGCAACCATGAAATCTGAAATACCAACCACGAATAGGGTAAAAGCAGGAAGTTCAGCGCCAAAGCCAGCGAATATTTCTTGGAATACAGGTACCACAAAAATTAAAAGTATAGAGGTTACAACAGCAGCTATAACAAGTACGGCAATAGGATAAGTCATTGCTTTTTTGATTTTAGCTTTTAGTGCTTCTGATTTTTCTTTATAAGTGGCTATACGGTCGTAAATCGTTTCAAGTGCACCCGATTGCTCCCCTGAGGCAACTAAATCACAATACAGATCATCAAAGAAAAGAGGATGTTCGCGTAAACAGTCTGATAATGGAATACCTGAAGATAATTTAGTACCAATTTCACCAAGAAGCTTTTTTACCTTACCGTTGTTGTGACCTTGAGCAATCATTTCTATTGTTTGAACTAAGGGAACCCCGGCACCAAGCATGGTGGCTATTTGACGAGTAATCATTGCAATATCACCTTGCGTTATTGCTTTGTCACCACCTAACCCAAATAATGCTTTAGGTTTTTTCTTAACTTTACCTGGGGTAATCCCTTGTTTTCTTAATTGCGATTTAAGTGCTAAGGCATTATCAGCACTTAGTTCACCATTTACACGTTTACCTTTTCGATTAACTCCCTGCCATAAGAAGGTTTCTTGTTCTTTCACCTTTGGAAGTTTTCTTGCTGCTGTTCCGGCCATAAGTTTACCTAATTTTATAATTTATTCTTTTGATTGATATATTTTTTATACGTTAAACGTTTCTTTTAAGGGAGACCAATACACTAAAGTGAATACCCTAAAAGCAATATACTCATTACATAACCTAAGTTTCAGGAAATAACTATGAAATATGCACTGAAACACTATTAATCCGTGATGATAGAATCGATAGATTAGTTAATGTGCACTTGCCACACGGTTAATTTCTTCTAGGCTGGTTAAACCATTCATTGCTTTAACAACACCAGACTGTCTCAGGTTGTTGTAACCTTCTTTCTGGCATTGTTCTGCGATATCTAAGGAGTTGCCTCCTTCCATTATAATACTCGATATCGCAGGGCTTATTTTGATCACTTCGTAAATACCTACGCGGCCTTTGTAGCCTCCCGTACAGTACTGGCATCCAACCGCTTTAAATAGTTGGAACTGCCCTATCTTATTTGCAGGGAACCCTTGTTCTATCAACTGCTCATCTGGAACTTTTTCTTCTTCTTTACACTGAGGGCATAAACGCCTTGCAAGTCGTTGAGCAATAATAATACTCACGGAACTTGCAACGTTATAAGAAGGGACACCCATATTTAATAAACGCGTTAGGGTCTCTGCAGCAGAGTTAGTATGTAATGTAGATAAAACCAAGTGACCAGTTTGCGATGCTTTAATGGCTATTTCAGCTGTTTCTAGATCTCGAATCTCACCAACCATAACAATATCGGGATCCTGACGTAGGAAAGAGCGAAGAGCTGCAGGGAAAGTTAATCCTGCTCTGTTATTGATTTGAACTTGATTAACCCCTTCAAGGTTAATCTCTACAGGGTCTTCTGCGGTTGAGATATTTCGCTCTTGTGTATTAAGTATATTAAGGCCGGTATACAGAGAAACTGTTTTACCAGAGCCTGTAGGTCCTGTAACGAGTATCATTCCTTGTGGTCTAGCAAGTGCTTCTAAATAAATCGCTTTTTGGTCTTCTTCATAACCAAGAATATCAATACCAAGCATCGCACTAGATGAGTCTAAAATACGCATAACAATTTTTTCGCCCCACATAGTGGGTAGCGTACTTACACGAAAATCGATAGACTTTTTCTTAGAGATAGCTAATTTAATTCGTCCATCTTGAGGAACTCTACGTTCGGCGATATCCAATTTAGACATAACTTTTAAGCGAGCGGCTAGTCGAGAAGATAAAGAAACAGGAGGGCGTGCTATTTCAGATAAAATTCCATCTATACGAAAGCGAATGCGAAAAGACTTCTCAAATGGTTCAAAGTGTAGATCCGATGCGCCTTTTTTAATCGCATCCAGTAGTATTTTATTTATGAAAACGACAATAGGAGCATCATCTTCTTTTTCACCAACTGCTTCTTCTTTGTCTTCAGTATTATCAACTTCTAAACCGGCAAGTTCGTCTTGATCAATATCACTGATATCAAGCGAGTCATTATCACCTGATAATACTTCTTCTATCGCAGTTTGTAGGTGTTTATCATCAACTAAAACCAGTTCGGTGTTAAAGCCTGTATTGAATTGTATTTCTTCAAGTGCATCAAGGTTCGTGGGATCGGAGCAAGCAACGAAGAGAACCTTACCACGTAAAAATAAAGGTAAAGCGTTATGCTTTGTAATTAAACTTTCATTACAAGCATCTTCCGGGATAAGACTTAAATCAAATTTGTCTAATTGAAAAAAAGGGTAACCGAAATTCTTCGATAATATCTTAGCAAGCTCAACACCATCAACATTCTTTTCTTCGACTAAAAACCTAACAAAATGTTTACTTTTTTTAAGGGAAAAATCTTTAATAATGCCATCAACACTATCTAATGAAACAAGATTTTGCTTTGTTAAGGCGGTTATAACGCTGGATTGTTGATGATTTAGCTTCATAAACTTTTTGTCTGACCTGTAAATATTTATAAAAACGGTAATAATCACATACTAAACAGTTTATCGAACTTTTACGAGGATATATTGATAAATAATACGTTAAGAATGATCTTGAATAGGGCTTTGAAGAGAAATAGAAAGCTTAAGCTATCGCGCATAGTTTTTTAATTTCTGTTAAACTCTTTTTTAAATTAATGTCAACTCGAAAGAATATGGTAAGTACCGCTATGACAAAAGAAGCTCCTTCCTTCACTTCAACATTTACATTGGACAAATCTCATTTAACGGAATGCTATCTTGAATCGAATTCAATAGAACTAAATTTTCCAACTTTTTTGAAAGCGATAGTGTTAGTCCTCTTCGGACTTACTTTATTACTTTTTTCTGATGTTAATACCTATGCAGCATGGTTTATCGTAGGCGTAGGGGTTTTAGAAGCGTTAAGTATCTATTACCATCAGCCGTGGTGGGTACTTCGACAAATGATGAGCCGTTCATATAAAAGTAAAGTCACCGTTACAGTAGATGAGAAAGGCGTACTAAGTGAATCCCACTATAACACAGGGCGGTTACTTTGGTTAGATATTAATACTTACACTGAGTCTGAACATGGTTATGTTTTATTCTTTGATAAAAGTAAGAGTTATCTCTCTAAACAAATACTTACACAAGAAGCTCAAGACTACATTGTTAAGCAACTCAAAGAGGTTTCTTTAAAGTAGCATCACAGCAGTAATGATTGATGATTTATAACCTAAAATGGCCTTTGCCAACAAAATCCAGTAATACCCTTAAAGCAATACTTTTTATTGTCCTTTGGTGTGGCTTAATTTCAACTGGAAACCAGTATTTTGATAACATCTTTAGTTATTATTTATTCAGCTTTTTAGGTGTTATAGGAGCTATCTTTGCTAACTCTACGGGGGCAGGTGGTGGTGTCATTTTTATTCCTTTTTTTAATCAGCTTAACTTTAGTGAGTCTCAATCGGTAGCGACAAGTTTTGCCATTCAATGTTTTGGAATGACAGCTGGTGCGGTAACCTGGTTTTATCATTATAAAAACCATAAAACGTCTCTAAAATTATGGTGCGGTTTTAAGCGGATTATTACAATAACCAGTATCGCCTCTATTTTGGCCGTTTGGTATGTATTTTTATCTAACACGCCTTCTCCGGCCTCATTGCATATTAGTTTTAGTTATTTTTCCTTATTGCTAGGTTTTTGTATCATTTTCACTGTGCTGTTAACCAAACCCTTAAGAGAAAGAAGTCAGCTTTATATATACGATTACATTATGTTAATTTTAATCGGTGTTTTCGGTGGCGCCATAACTGCCTGGCTCAGTGTGGGTGTCGGAGAGTTATTAGTTATATATTTATTGTTAAGACGTTTTGATGTCACAATGGCGGTTGCTGCAGCTGTTATTGTCTCAGCGATAAGTGTTTGGTTTTCTATTAATCATGTTAAAGCAGACGTTTATTGGCAAGTAATTATTTTTGCGGGACCTAGTGCTGTTTTAGGCGGTATATTTGCTAAAATCGTTGTAACATACCTAAGCGCTCGTAAATTGAAATTATTTTTTGCTTTTTGGTTGCTTATCAGTGGTGGCTTTGGACTCATTTGACCATCTTTCA
>CAWVWK010000162.1:0-5882 GCA_963933725.1 uncultured Colwellia sp. | reverse complement strand
TTACTTAACGTTAATACCAGTTTCATTAATTAATTGGTCTATTTTATACGTAGAGAAAATTGCCAAATACAAGATATTTATTTCAATAACTAGTTGTTCTAATTATTAAAAAAAATAACGATGTAGTTGGTGATTTTAGCAAGTAGAAATGATCACATAGTTAGTGAGATTGGTATAAGTTAGCAGAATCAGATTGTGCACGTTTTAAATGGTTATTGACCACCAAATATAACGCTGGCACAACAAGTTTTGCTTGTCGTAACAACTCAGTTAACTTATCGATGCGAAACCAAAGACTATTTTTCGCTGATATTGCTGACTTGGTAGCAATACATTACTAGGAAAATTTTGATGATTATCCGCATCAGTATAATTCTGTGCCTCTAAACATAAGCCTTGATATGAGCTAAATTTGCCACTTAAATAGAAACCAGTATAAAGCTGAATCGTAGGTTGAACGGTATATACCGATAAGCTAATTTGATTTTCAAGTGATGTAAGAATAGCTTTAGGCTCTTCAAAGGGCTTATTATCCAAAACGAAACAATGATCATATCCTTTTTTCTCTAACAGTGATTTATCACAAGTATTGTTTTGTCGTTGACTTATATTTACTGGTTTTCTAAAGTTAAAATCAGTACCGTCAACAGGTATTATATTACCCGTTGGAATATTAGTATTATCACTTTCAAGGTAGGCTGCAGATTTCATTTGTAAATATAAAGATTCACAATTTTTTTCGCCAAGATTAAAGTAAGCATGGTTGGTCAAATTAACGGGTGTAGCCAAGTCAGTATTGGCCAAATATAGAATGCTAAGTTTATTGTCTTCACCTAATTGATAAGTAACAGATAACCCTATGTTTCCAGGAAAACCTTGATCGCCATCATCAGAATAGAGCAATAAAGTAACTGATGTATTTGTCAGTGTATCTCTATCAATTTCCATAACGCAGCGAAAAGTTTTCATCTCCCCCATGCAAGCAATTTTCGCCATCATTTTGGCTTAACTGATAATGCAAACCGTCTATCTGAAGTTTACCTCCTGAAATTCGATTACACACTCGGCCACAAGTTGCACCTAAGTAAAACTCATCGTCAAGATAGTCTTGCGCAGATGCAGGATTAAAGAAAAGTAATTTACAAGGTGGTATTAATGTTCCTTTAATTGCTAGATGGCCAGGGAAAATAACAGCAGGTTCAGTAAGTAATAGGCTTGTTGCCTCTTATGATATGTTACCTACCATTGCTGAATTGGTTAATTATCAAAAAAAGTTAGCTGTTGATGGACTGTCTTACTTTCAAGCTATGGTCAGTAAAGAGCAAGTTCAAGAACAGGGAAAGGAAAGCTTAAAAGAGCATGATTATATTGTTTATGGCTCATTTGAAGGGCCAATGTTAGTGATGAACGATGGCTGGAAGATTCGTAGCCATTTAAATAAGAATGTTTTCGAAATATTTTATTTACCTGATGATAAGGCAGAACAAAATGACTTATCTGAACTGCAGCCTAGAAAATTTAATCATTTGAAAAAGTTGCTTATTGATGCTTGCAGCGGTGATTTAAAAAATGGATTTGTTTCATGGCATAACTTTAATCTGAAGACCAAGTTTTAAGAAAGTATCAATAAAACGTTGAGAAAATATTTTATGTTTTTAGATTATTTTCATAATTTGAGATCATAATCCAAAGGAAAAACAATGCCATTTAAACATCGGTGAATTAACGTGAATCATCAGGAATAAGTGCTGAGTTAAGTCATTTATTAGCTAAGCGAAGACTAAAGATTGATTCAATGTGTTAATGATTTTCATTTTATTTCATTAGCTCTTTTATTTCTGGTTCCATCGCTTGTGCCCATTGCTTGTACTGGTCTTGGTTTGGGTGTAATAAATCTTTCATCACGGCTTTACTTAACACGCCATTTTCATCAAGAAAAATGTTATTGATATCTAGGTAGTGAATTCGTTCACCATCGTCATAGTGTTTAATGATGTTATTGGTTTTATCATTAATCACTCTAAGAGGGTCCGATGAAGTTGCCCCTCTAGGGAATATTGCCAATAACAATACCTTAGTGCTAGGTAAACGTACTTCTAATTCATCAAGTATCGCTTTAATGCCTAACGCAATATCTTCAGGTTCGTCCTGCCTGTGACCTGTATTGTTGGTACCAATCATCAGTACTAACAATTTTGGATTAATATCATCAACAGCACCATGTTGAAGTCGCCATAGTACGTTCTCAGTTCTATCCCCACTAAAACCGAGGTTTAGTGCATTCCTAGGTTGGTAGTATTCTTGCCAAACCTTTAAGCCTGTATTGTCAAAAGCATGTGTAATAGAGTCGCCTAAAAAGACTAAATCAACTGATTTCATCTGCTCTTTTAAAAAAAATTTTTCTTCATGCCTAGGCATCCACCACGTTTTTGACCATTGTGCCATTTGTATTTCAGGCTTAACAGATAAAGGGAGTTCTTGACTATAACCGTTAACACTCGCCAGTAATATCAAACAACTCAAAAGGTATTTCATCTTTATTTCCTTAACTAATTAACTCTTTAAAATGGCATTAAAGCGTTTCTTCAAGTGTTTATGGGTTATTTTTATTTATTATTTTCTTTGTTCTTTTTCTTTGATTTTTTATCTTTTTTAGTTGTACTCGATTTTACCTTTTTCAAACGTTTTGCATCTGCACCAAATAGGCTCCAATCTGAAATATACTCTTCAATTGTAGGTGCTTCATTTTTAGGTAAAAGAGCTGATAGCTCTGCCACTTTAGCTTTGTATTCAGGTAATTTAGCGAGATTGTGCCACTCATTGATATCTTTTTCGTGGTTATACAGCTCTTGTTCACCATCAAAATATTGGATAAAGCGCCAGTTATCTGTACGTATAGCATAATTTCCACGTCCCCAACTAGCGATTGCAGGTGCTGAAACGGGCGTTGATGGGTTTTCTAACTGTGGAACGAGACTAAAGCCGTCAACATATTCAGGGGCCGTTAGACCCGCCATGTCCGCTAATGTTCTGTAAACATTAATTAGCGTTACACCTTGAGTGACCTTACGTCCTTTAGCAGTTTGCTGCTCTCTTCTGTCATAAATAATGAAAGGTACGCGATTCGCTTCTTCCCATAAGGTGAATTTTTTGAAAGATTTTTTCTCACCAAGATGAAAACCATGATCTGACCATAAAATAACAATAGTATTGTTAGCTTCTTGGCTCTCTTCTACAGCTTTTAATATTCTTCCTACGTTATGATCTGCCCATGAAATACATGACAAATATGCTTTGCGAACGTCGCCCCACTGGTTATTAGAGGTGAATTTCTTATCATCCCCTGCTCTTCGCATACTATTGCCTTCTCGACCAATGTCATTTAAATCACTCCCTAATAAAGCAGGAGGTGTGATTTTCTCAGGCAAAGCGTCGTAAAACTCTACTGGGCAATCGAAGGGTAAGTGCGGTTTTACAAGACCAATAGCTGTAAAATATGGTTTGTTTTTTTTTTGCTTTTGTTAATTACATCAATACCATATGACGCGACTTGATAATCAAACATCTCTTCATAAGGGTTCGTGGTTGGTCTAAAAGAAGATTTTTTGTTATTGCTAAAACCTTTACCCTGAGCAAAAGTTCTACCATGATGTTCTGCGTCTAAATACTCAGTCCATTCACTTTTTCCATATTCTGGACCATGATGAATTTTACCTGAGCCAAATGTTTCATAACCATTGTTTTTTAAGAAAGTTGGTAAACTGGTGTACTTTTCTTTTAATTGTTTATGAATTTCATGTTCATAAAACGGGTATAAACCAGAGTTATAAGGTTCAACACCGTATAACAAAGCATTTCGACTTGGTGAACAACCTGGCGCAACACTATGAGCATTCATAAATGCCACACCTTCATTGGCTAATTTATCCATATTAGGAGTAATAGTTTGTGGGTGTCCGCCCATATAACCTACCCAATCGTTCATATCGTCAATGGCAATAAACACGATGTTAGGTTTTTTTGATGTTTGCTCTGAGCTATCTGGTTGTTGTGGCTGTGCCGATATGCTCAATGAGTACATCGAAACAAAAATAGCTAGGATTAAATCTATTCTCAAAAATCTAAAATTTTTCACTTTTATTCTCTTTTTTTAGTAATTTTAAAATCAAATTAGATTGTTATTTTAATTGTATAATGCCAAATCATCAACAAAAGGGACAAGGTTTTCCTTAAGAGCTTTTACCGAAATTTTTTCATTAACAATTAATTTTGTTATTTAGATAATTTCTCATGATACTACTGAATACCAACTCAGAATAAATCAGTTAATTTTGTTGAATACCAATTAAATATAAAGTCCCAGTTAATTAGCTCTGAGACTTTGATGTTAGGCTACGCTTAGCAAGCGTGTAACAGGCCTACTATTAGCTAACAGTGACGTGCATGAACCTTCACTATTTGATCACCACTTCACAGAAATTTTATCTACCACTGAAAGATCTGTAACTTCTATGCTGTTTAATCCACTATTAAGAGGAAGATTAAGCTCTATGCTTGCTGGGGTTCCACCAACAAAACACCACCCCCCGGACGCAGGCACATTGTAGTTGCTTATTGGGCCGCCATTAATTGATATTTTAAGGCTTCGTGCGGCATTGGCATAATAATCCACGGTCACCGCATAAGTTCCAGAGGAAGGCGCTTCAACATTGTTAAACAAAATGGAATTACTGTTATTAGTACCAATATTTTTCACCATACGACCTTGTGAGGCATTTGAACAAGATGTAGTAACCGCCGTACCGTTAAGCACCGCAGACTCAGCTTCATAGTCTACTTCAACATCATCAGATATCATGATTTTGTCGATAACAGCTGAATTAGTGAAAGTGATAGTATTGTTGCCTGCATTTAAATAAACAACGACGGGGATATCAGCAGGTACAGCCCCTTCATAACACCAGATGCCCGCGCCGGTAAGAGCTTTTGTCTCAACGGCTCCACCATTTACCTGATAGGAAACGCTTGAGTTGGTCTTAGCAAAGGCACTAATGGTCAAGGTATAGTGACCCGCTATATCTGCATGGATACTACCAAACTCTAGGGTCTTAATACTATTGGTCGTTTTAACCGCTTTACCTGCTGAAAAATTCGAACAGCTACTGGTCTTAACGCCACCAATTAACGTAGCATCTTCAGCCTCATAAACAACAGGTCCAACGCCAGCGCCGTTATAGGCACCTACATTGTCACCACTAACGCTTAAATCAACGGGATTACCAAAATAATCTTCGGTGGCTGCAGCACTTATGTGAGCAAATATGCCCTGGCCAGCATTAGGAAAAGGAGGCTCTACAACCGCTCTACCTTGATCAATCGCGCCACTGCTGGTTAACAGTTTATAACCTTCTGGGCTTAGACTGCCGTTTTCAAGATACTGAGGGTTATTAAAGATGGCGTTTGAATCTTTATTAGTAAAACCAGAAGCGACAGTGCCATAGTACATGTTGTTGTCAATATACAGTCCAGATCCCGCGGATGTAGAATTTAACTTCTGACCCATGCTGGCACCGGATGCAATATAAAACGCATTGTTATAAACGTAGGTATTTTCACCATCAATATCAATACCCGTTGTTAAAGAGGTACCAGTCAACGTTTTATTAATGTAAACCGAATTATTGTATATATAGTTGTGTTGTGATTTTGGTTTATCACTAGGGTATTGAGATACCCAAAGTGTATTACCATGGTTATCTCTAAAGCCATCGTTTACACTGATATTATAGCGATAAGTCGAATATTCATTGTTACCAAGAATCTCAGCAAAACCACCTTCACTATCTTCACTGTAGTTATATTGAAACAACACATATTTGTTC
>CAWVWK010000161.1:0-5897 GCA_963933725.1 uncultured Colwellia sp. | reverse complement strand
TCTCAGCCAATTAGAGAATAGTGATCTCATGCGAATTGCACAGATGTACACAGATTGAGCTTTTAGGGAAGGTCAAAAGACTAGACATTTGTTGGTAAGGACTTAGACCTAGCTCGTAACTCGAAGCTCGATTCTCGAAGCTTGTATTTTCCCTTACCCCAAACTGTCTTTTATCTTAATTCGTGTAATCTGCGTAATTCGATGAGATCTCTTATCTCTATTCGCTGAGATCTCTTATGTCTTTTCGCTGATAAAACCGAATAAGATCTTAGTAATTATATTTATTTTCAGAGTAAAGTGTCGCCGCTTTAAGCCACACCGGCCCAACTACACCTGTACCAACTGGCTTGCCATCAAGAGAGGTAATGGCAGCAATTTCTTTACTTGAACTCGTTATCCAAATTTCATCGGCATTCCTTGCTTCTTCTAACGTTATAGTGCGCTCTTCAACCGTTAACGTGCCATCGGCTGCTAAAATATCAAGAACGAGTCTGCGGGTAATACCGGATAAAATTTGGTTGTCTTGAATTGGCGTTGCAATAACACCGTCTTTAACCACAAAGACATTAGAAGCGCTTGCTTCTGTTAATTGTTTTTGGCTGTTAAATAACAACGTTTCTTGGCTACCAGCTTCATAACCTTGCTGGAAATGTAGAACATTACCCAGTAAAGCTGTCGATTTAATATGGCAACGCTGCCAGCGCAAATCTTCTGTACTGGTTAACGAGTAACCTTTACCAACTGTGTTTAAATCCGGTGTTTTAGGTACTGGAATTTCAAAAGCCATAGCAAAAACAGTTGGTGCTAGGTTTTCAGGAAAAGCGTGAAAACGTTTTGTATCTGCGCCACGACTTACGTGTAAATAGATACCTAATGGGCAAGCACCTGCTTCACTGTTTTTTGCGACTAAATCATCAATCAGTTTTTGCCATTGTTCGTCAGACCAATTTAGCTCAATACCTATTTCTTTAAGGCCATCATTCATTCGGTCGATATGACCACGAAAGCCAACCATTTTGCCAAAATAAGAAGGTATAACTTCATAGATACCATCACCGAATAAAAAACCTCTATCAAGTGGTGAAATTTTTGCTTCTTCGATTGGCATAAAATCGCCATTTAAAAATACTATACTCATCTTGCTTCCTAATGCATTTATTTAATCTGATTTATTGAATTCTTTTGTTTTATCTAAGTTATTTGAATAATACTGAACGCTCGTTAAACGTATTAATTTTCATAACCTATTAGCTTTCTAATTCTGCTGATTAAAGCCACGCCTTCACTTGCCGGCAAGCTATCTTCAGTTAGTTCATTGCGCCTTGTTACCCCATCAACACTGCCTAGGTTCGAGATATATTGTAATACTTCTTCGGGACATGTTTGGGCAAGTAAGTCTTTATTTGACCATAAACTCAAAAAGGCCAAAATACCGTAAACGCCCCAGTTTGACACATCAGCAATAATTAATTCATCACATTCAGTCACAGCTGGAACGATATCTAAAGTCGCTAAAAAGGCTTTAACGTTGCCCATACCTATTTCATTACCGCCATCACCTATCGCGATGGTTGGACAAGCGGCTTCATCCATAAAATAATCAAAACAAGCGGCTCTGGCGCTGATGTCTTCACCGCGCATATTATGATAACAACCGTTTTGTGCAAGCCCTGGACGTTCAATAGAAATAATAGCCTCAGGAGCGTAATGCGCTAACGCACGTTGCGCTTCAACTAAACCAAGGTCTTTTTTGCCAACACTGATAACATGTGTTCTGTAATCGTTTTGAAACGCATTAGCCATTGGTGTGCCACACACAAGTACTGGATGTGCACCTAAAATTTCGAGTGCTTTATATAAAATGAGCGCGCCAACCGGGCCATCAGTTTCAAAGGTATCAACCACAGGAAAGCCGGTGCCAATTAACACGGTACCTTTAATGTCACGTAAAGTATTCGCCGCACGGAAGCAGTAGCCACTATTAAGCTCTGGCTGCAGTGTTTTCATGCCTCTTAAATTACGCTCTACTAAAATATTTTCAATTTCAGCACTTAAAGCTTGTTCATTTAACGTCGTGTTATTCATCTTTAACCTAATCTGGGTTGATTTAACTGCACTAGACTACGACCTAGCTCTGTATACATTTTATAATGCTGTGTTTTATTCACAATGCTCAAGTTCTATACGCTTAAAGAGGCTTAAATGTAAGTGAAAGTTATTATGCGCTTGTTCCATGGTAATTGCCTCAAACCTCACTTTATCACCTGGCGCAAGTTGTGTTAGTTTTGCAGTATCAAGTGCGGTAACAGCACCTATTTTAGGATAGCCACCAATTGTTTGCCTGTCATTTAACAAGACAATGGGTTGACCATCGCTTGGAATTTGAATAGCGCCATGACAAATACCTTCTGATAAAATACCGTCTATATCACATGAAATGGCTTTACCTTCTAGGCGATAGCCCATGCGATCACAACTGGTACTCACCTGATACTCACAGCCAAAGAAAAGGCGTTGTTCAACGGCTGAAAAATGTTGCTGTTGGTAACTAGGAATCGTATTTAAAACAACCTCGCCACCATAACTAGGTTGGTATTTTTTAGGAAGCATTAAATGGTTAGACTTGCCTAGCGAAGTGCTTTGCAAACTTGCATAAGGCAATACATCTTCAGCCATAATTTTATTGCCATTTAAGCCGCCCACGCCTTCTCGACAAACAGTAGCCGTACTACCAAAACTTGGCGATACGTCAAAGCCACCTTTTACCGCAAGATAATTGCGTACGCCTTTACTAGCATAGCCAAATTCAAGCGTATCGCCTTCTTGAATACTATGGCTGCGCCACAATTGTTTCTGCACACCATTAATCGTGAATTGGTTTTTTGCGCCTGTTACGGCAATAACCGTATTTTTTTGTGCAACAACACAGAGGCCGCCGATACTTACCTCAATGACACTAACATTTAGCGTATTACCGCACAGTTTATTTGCCCATTGAAAAGCGTTTTTATCAAGTGGACCACCGTTGGTTAAACCTATATTAAAAGCGCCAAAGCGACCGCCATCTTGAATTAAACTTAATATGCCTGGCTGTTTAACGATAAAACCTGAAGATGAGATCATGCTATTTCTCCTATCTCTCCACCCATGGCCAAAAAGGTTTCTTTTGCAATGGATTTAAACCTCACTTTATCGCCAACTTTTACAGGCATAATAGGCTCAGCATCAGGATTAAACATATCTACCGGGCATAAACCAATAATATTCCAACCGCCTGGCGAAACATTAGGATAAACAGCCGTTTGTCTGTCAGCAATTGCAACAGCCCCTTTAGGGACTTTCAAACGAGGTGTACTTAATCTTGGTGCAGCAATGCGAGGGTCTACCTCACCTAAGTAGGCAAAACCTGGCGCAAAACCGATGGCATAAACACGATAAGCCTGAGCTTGATGAATCTCTATCACTTCTTCAATACTTAAAGAAGCGCGCTTAGCGATCACTTCTAGATCTGGTCCTGCTTCCTCACCATAATAAACAGGTAGTTCAATCACATCAGCGTTTAAGTCATCTGTGCTTGCTTCGTTATCAGCCAGTTCATCATCAGTCGATACGTCTCCAGCCAAGGCTGTCACATCGTTAAGCAATGCTCTTAGTTTTGCTCTTACTTCGTGATGATCGCTCAACTCCATATCATACATCACCATAATGGATGCATAAGACGGGACAATATCAATAACAATATGACAGTCTTGTGTCATTAAATTTTGACGAATCAACTGTTGCGCTTTCAAAATAGTTGCTGCGACACTAGCACTTGCTTGATCAGAAAAGTATATGATCAAGGCATTTTCACCTGCTAAATTTATTTTAATTTTATCCACTCTTACGCCTACTACTTAACTGTTTTATTAGGATGTTTATATCTGGATGCTGCAATATGACTGCTTTAGTCTGACTGCTTTAGTCTGGCTACTTAAATGTGCACGTATGCTTACTCAACTGGCTTACTCAAATGAACTTAAACCTAACAAGTTGAGCCTATCGTTTCTTTGATTTCTTCAATAGCTTGAACGCCTTCAATATTATCACCATGAACACATAAACTGTCGACATCAAGAGATAATATATTGCCTGAAACGGTCGTTACACTGCCCTGTTCTTTTAATTGAACAACCTGAGCTAGCATTTTTTCTTTACAGTGCACAGCGCCCGGTTTAGCTCTAGAAAGCAGTTTACCGTCATCGTCATAACATCTATCAGCAAAAGCTTCTGCGTATACTTCAACGTTGTATTGCCTTGCTAGCGCTTTATGCTCGCTTAATTGTGTTGTTGCTTGTAGCATAAGTCGTAACGGTTTTTCAGCACTTTGATAAGCACTTATAGCCTTTATTATGGCTTCTAAAATATCACGTTGTGCCATCATATCATTATACAAAGCGCCATGTGGTTTAACATATTCAAGCGTTAAACCTTGCGTTTTCGCCATGCCATCTATCGCTGCAATCTGGTATTGCACCAAAGCAATGATTTCATCACTAGAGCAGTTCATCGACCTACGTCCAAAGCCAACAAGATCTGGATAACCAGGATGAGCGCCAACACACACATTATACTTTTTAGCTAACGCAAGCGTTTTCGTCATAACAAGTGGGTCACCTGCATGAAAACCACAAGCAATATTTGCTTGGTCGATATGAGGCATTACCGATGCATCGAGCCCCATAGTCCAACTGCCGAAGCTCTCACCTAAATCACAATTTAATTTCATTTTATTCTCTAAAGGTTCGATTCAAATTCTATTTTATATTATTTTATATAAGCGTTTTTTAAGATTACATTACCGCTAAAGTAGCATTCATTATATCTGTAACAAGCATCTTTCCTGGACTATGCGTAATACAAAACGGTGGTTTAGTTTTCTCAAGCGCTAGTTGCGGCGTTACACCACAAGCCCAAAAAACAGGGATTTCATTCTCTTTTAACGTAACGGCATCACCATAGTCTGGTTGCTTAATATCTTTAATACCAATTAAACTCGGATCGCCTAAATGAATAGGTGCACCATGCACAGATGGGAAGCGACTACAAATTTGAACCGCGCGAATAGCATCTTTGGCCAGCATTGGTCTCATGCTCACCACCGTTTCACCACCAAAACGCCCAGCCGATTTACAAGCAATATTGGTTTTGTACATAGGTACATTTTTCTTTTCAGTTATATTTCTAATTTCTATGCCGTCAGCAATTAAAGCTTCTTCAAATGAAAAAGAGCAACCTAAAACAAAGGTAACCAAATCATCACGCCATAACGATTTTATATCGGTAAGCTCTTCTTTAAATTCCCCGTTTTCAAATAAACGATAACCAGGCACATCTGAACGAATATCAATATTCTTGCCTAAATCAGGTAACAGGAACTCTCCCGCATTACTCGACATACCAATAAGAGGACAAGGTTTAGGGTTTTTCTGACAAAACTGTAAAAAATCATTAGCCCAATCGCTAGGTAAAATAACAATATTTCCCTGAACACAACCTTTTGCAAAGCCAGATGTATTTTGTTGAAAATCACCTGAACTTATAAGTTTTCTTAGCTCAAATGCACTTAAATCGTTTTCACTTGATAACATATTATCTCTTTATAAAATATCTTAAGCCCTACAGGGGCTTGATTGTTTAATCGCAGTATAGCTTTTTTTACTAAAAAGAAGAAAGCGTTTATTATAATTGACAAAAAAGTTGACTTATGGTTCAACTTAGCAAGCATATTATATTGAGTTAATCAATATATCAAATGATAAACTGTATATGTAAAGGTATGAATTATTGAACAACTGAGCACTTGTTGTTTTATATATTTTACAAAAGAGAACGCTACACTCAACTGGTTATAGACT
>CAWVWK010000160.1:0-5907 GCA_963933725.1 uncultured Colwellia sp. | reverse complement strand
AATTTTAGTTTAATCTTTCATTGTCGCTTTTAGCTCTTCTAATGTAATGTGACGCACATCTTTACCTTCTACTAAATAGACTATGTATTCACAAAGGTTGGTCGTGTGGTCGCCAATACGCTCTAAAGCACGAGCACACCAAGTGACGCGAAGGGCATTTTTAATTTCTCGAGGGTTTTCCATCATTTTTGTAACCAACAAGCGAGAAATGTTATCAAACTCTTCATCAACAACATTGTCATTTTTTATGATATCTAACGCTGCGGCAACGTCCATCTGAGCATAAGCATTTAAGGCTTTATTTAACGTTTCACATACATGCTTACCTAGGTGTTTTAGTTCAACTAAAGGTCTGGCGCCTTCTTCTTCTGCAAAATTTCCTTTGGCTAATTTAATCGCATTTTTACCAAATTTTACCGATTCGTCACCCATTCGCTCAAGATCTGTGATACTTTTGATTACACTAACTAGTAGGCGTAAATCGCTGGCTGCGGGTTGTCTGCGAGCTAAGATTTTTGTGCAATATTCATCAATCTCTAACTCCATTGCATTGACTTCATTATCACGTTCGATGACCTTTGCTGCCAGGCTTTCATCGGCGTTTAGTACTGCACTCAAGCCATCATTTACTTGTAGTTCTACTAAATCACCCATTTTCATAACAAGTGTTCTCACCTGTTCAAGTTCTTCATTAAACCGGCGTGAGATGTGCTTATCTAAATACAATTTATCGGTGAATCCAGAGGCTTTTTCAGTGTTAGTTTTTGATGTCATATTGATTTCCTTTTAACCGAAGCGGCCGGTAATATAATTTTCAGTTAATTTGTGACTAGGGCGAGTGAAAATATCATCCGTTTTACCCATTTCAACTAATTTGCCCATATGGAAATAGGCTGTGTTTTGTGAAACCCTTGCTGCTTGTTGCATTGAGTGAGTTACGATAGCAATAGTGTATTTCTCTTTTAACTCATCAATCAGCTCTTCGATTACCGCTGTGGCGATAGGGTCTAGTGCAGAGGCTGGTTCATCCATTAAAATAACCTCAGGGCTAACAGCTATGGTTCTAGCGATACATAAACGTTGCTGTTGGCCACCTGATAAACCGGTACCAGGATCTTTTAACCTATCTTTGACTTCATTAAACAAGCCAGCTTTTTGCAAACTTGTTTCAACAATTTCGTCGAGTTCTTCTTTGCTACTGGTAAGGCCGTGTATTCGAGGACCGTATGCAACATTGTCATAAATTGATTTTGGAAAAGGGTTAGGTTTTTGAAAAACCATACCTACACGAGCACGAAGTAATACAGGGTCTAAGTCTTTGGCATAAATGTCTTCATTATCTAACATTAATTGCCCTGTTATACGGCAAATATCAATAGTGTCATTCATACGATTTAAGCACCGTAAAAAGGTTGATTTACCACAACCTGAAGGGCCAATTAAGGCGGTAACTTGGTTTTTTGCTATATCTAAGCTGACATCATGGATTGCTTGCTTGTCGCCATAAAAGACATTGGCATTACGAATCGACATTTTAGCGTTATCTGCATAAATGTTACCGACAGTTTCGGTTAGCTCAACCTGAGCTAGGTCTTTTTGCTTCACTTCCATAGGGTTCATCTCAATAGGGTTCATTTATTTATCTCAAATTTTCTTAAATTGGCTTTTAAATATATTCTTTAAAAATTATCTTTTTTCAAACTTAGAACGCAACATGGTAGCCGTTAAATTAATGACTAATAATAGTGATAGTAATACTAAAATTGCCGCTGAAGTTTTTGCTAAAAATGCTCTTTCTGGGCTATCGGCCCATAAAAATATTTGCACTGGTAATACTGTTGCAGAATCGACAACACTTGTTGGAACATCAACAATAAAGGCAACCATACCGATCATTAATAAAGGGGCTGTTTCACCTAATGCTTGAGCAACACCAATAATAGCGCCGGTTATAATTCCGGGCATTGCTTGTGGTAAAACATGGGAGAAAGTAACTTGCATCTTCGATGCCCCTAACCCCATCGCTGCTTCTCTTAAAGAAGGTGGTACGGCCTTTATTGCGGCACGACTGGCTATGATAATGGTTGGTAGTGTCATCAAGGTGAGTACAATACCGCCGACTAAGGGTGCAGAGCGAGGCAAGCCAAACAGATTAATAATGACAGCTAAACCGAGCAAACCAAAAACAATGGAAGGAACAGCGGCTAAGTTGTTAATATTAATCTCAATTAAGTCTGTAATTTTGTTCTTAGGGGCAAATTCTTCTAAATATACTGCTCCGGCAACACCTAATGGAAACGAAAACAATATGGTCACAAACATGGTAAGTAAGGTACCCATTAAGGCACCTTTTATACCGGCTAATTCTGGCTCGCGTGAATCACTTGAAGTAAAAAAGCTAAAATTAAATCGCGCTTCTATACGTTGTTCTGTATCTAGTGTCTGAATCCATTGCGCTTGTTGTTTACTGACGCGTAAACCAGCTTCGCCCATCGCAAAGCCTTCTTTAAGATAACTGTCAACATCATCATCCAACCTTACCCAAATAGATACTTTCTTATTTAGGTCTTCTGGAGAAGCTAATAATAAGTCTTTAATGGTAAATTCTGCATTGGTTGAAAAAAGCTTAGATAATTCTCGCTTCTCTTTTCTGCCCATTGCTTTGCCCGACTCATTAATAAACATCGGATAAATAGAGCTTCTTAATACTTTTCGGTAATTAGCTTTTTTTAACTGTATGTTTAATTCTTCATTAGACAGTCCTTCATCGACGCCTAACCAATCACTTTGATAATTTATATCAAGTTTCACCCAATGCTGATGAAAAGCAGGGAGTGCTTTGGAGGTGATATCGCCAATTAATAAAAACACTAACATAAAGCCAAAAAGTACAGCAAAAATCCCTATACTTTTAAAGCGACGTTCTTTCTTATTACGTTTTTTAAGACTTAAAGCAACCCTATCTGTGATAGAAGGGGTGCTAGAAAGTGTTGCTGAATTTTCTTTTTCAGACATCTTCTTAATTACCTTGTTACTTGAATTAGTCATACTGCTCTCTGTATTTTTGAACAACTTTTAATGCGAGAATGTTTAACCCAAGTGTTGTGATAAATAACATTAAACCTAAAGCAAAAGCGGCTAATGTTTTTGGACTATCAAATTCTTGGTCACCGGTAAGTAGCGTGACTATTTGTACTGTTACTGTGGTAACAGAGTCGAGCGGATTAGCCGTTAAATTAGCTGCCATACCTGCAGCCATAACCACAATCATGGTTTCACCGATAGCACGAGAAATAGCGAGTAAAATGGCGCCAACAATACCGGGCAATGCAGCAGGAAGTAATACTTTAATAACGGTTTCAGACTTTGTTGCCCCCATGCCTAATGAAGCTTCTTTTAAAGGCTTTGGTACAGCACTTATAGCGTCCTCAGAAAGTGATGATACAAATGGGATTATCATTGTACCCATTACCAAACCAGCCGCTAATGCACTTTCAGATGCAACGCTTAAACCGAAGTATTCACCCACATTTCTGATCACGGGAGCCACCGTTAAAGCCGCAAAAAAACCATATACAACGGTTGGAATACCAGCAAGAACTTCTAACATAGGTTTTGCTATACTACGTAATCTCGCACTCGCATATTGTGATAAGTAGATGGCAATCATTAAACCAACCGGAACCGCCAATAGCATCGCTATAAAAGTGATTAACATGGTCCCTGCAAAAAGAGGAATAGCACCAAAACTTCCAGAGCCACCTATTTGATCAACACGCATAGCGGTTTGTGGACTCCATTGAGTACCAAATATAAACTCAGTTGGCGGAACACTCTTAAAGAACTGGATTGATTCAAATAAAACAGAAACGACAATACCGAGCGTGGTAAGAATTGCTATCGCAGATGAAGCAACTAGAATACCGTGAATAATGGATTCGGATTTTTGTCTCGCTCTATAGGTAAGGCTAAATTTTCTTACCAAAATAAGCACGCCACCCACTGCTATAACCAGTACTAGAGCCGTCTTTAACCAAGATGCATCTTGGTTCAGTGTTTGTAATTTCAATGCAGCTTGATATTGAGTTTGCATTGCAGCTTCACTGGCATCTTTTGCACCTTGCATTAGTGTGATAGCTGTTTCTGTAGAAGCCATCGAACGAATATTGTTTAGATATAAACCTAAATCAATACTTGAAAGGGCTTGGATATGTGCAGGTAATGTAGAGGTAAGAATATGCTCTATAACAAGCTGTTCTACGCTATTGAAAATTAAAAGTGTAATTAAGGCTGGGATACCACAGACCATAGCGGTCAATAAGCCAAACTGTTCAGGAAGGCAGTCTAAAGACTTTTTATTGTCGACACCACCAGCAACACTTAACGAACGCTTTATGCCAAACCAGTAACTAAAAAGTGACAGGAAAACTAGCACAGCAAAAAGAAAAGATGAATTCATATATTAAGACCAACTGTTTCTGAAAAAGCAAAAGATTAAACGGCTTACGCCGTTTAATCTTTCAGAAAGCTTTGTAATTTATTACTTTAGCGCTAATGGCGTTAGAGAAAGTACATTTTTACGTAGTTCAACGAGCTTCTCTTCGCCTAAAGGAATTAAACCTTTATCAGTTAAGTAGCCATCTTCACCCATAGCCGCATCGCTAGTGTATTCAGTTAAGAATTCTAAAATCCCAGGAACTTTGCCAACGTGTGCATTTTTAACATAGAAGTAAAGTGGACGAGATACTGGGTATGAACCATCAGCAATGGCTTCAAATGTAGGACCTTGTCCATCGATGATAGAACCTTGTAACATATCGCTATTTTGGTCTAAGAAACTAAATCCGAAGATACCAAAAGCTTTCGGGTTAGCCGTTAGCTTTTGTACTATTAAATTGTCATTTTCACCCGCTTCTATGTAAGCATGATCTTCACGAACGCTATGACAAATTTCTTTATACTTTGATTTGTTTTGCTTCTTGATAGCTGCAATCCAAGGGAACTTTTTACAACCTCCTTCAAGCACTAATTCAGCAAATGCATCTCGTGTACCAGATGTAGGAGGCGGACCTAATACTTCAATTTTGTTAGCAGGAAGTGTAGGGTTAATATCGCTCCATAATTTGTATGGGTTCGCTACTAATTTTTCGCTGCCATCTTTTGCTGGTACTTCCTTAGCTAATGCTAAGAATAATTCTTTGCGAGTGACTTTCATGGTATTAGCTTTATTTGAGTTAGCCACAACAATGCCATCATAGCCTAGTAATACTTCAGTGATGCTTGTCACACCATTTTTAGCACACATATCAAATTCACTTTTTTTCATGCGTCGTGATGCATTTGATAAATCAGGTGTGTCTATAGCGTTACTTGCACAAAATAACTTCATGCCGCCGCCAGTTCCAGTTGACTCAATCTTTGGTGTTTTAAATTCGGTATTCTTACCGAATCGTTCTGCAACAACGGTTGAAAATGGATAAACTGTTGATGATCCTACTGCCGTAATCGTATCTCGGCTTGTACCTTGTGCACTAGCGACACTCGACATTAAAGCAACGGTACCTAATGAAATGCCTAGCACTGTTTTTGCAATTTTGCTTTTAATCATATTGTTCATGTTTTTCTCACTTATCAATTTTAGAGAGTATAAAAATTTTTAATGGTGTTTCTAAGTTGAAAGTAGTTTAAAAACTCAATGTGACAGTTGCATGACTGTAATATTACATTTATGTGACAAGCGCACTGACTTACTGTGATAGCTAGGGTTGTCATGCAACTAAACTTGAAAATATAAATGAACATCTTCAAAACACCACTTGGATGATCTCTACTTGAGAGCACGAGAATAACAGAGTTTATTATAGGCTTATGCTTTAACATTTTTTGCAGAAGGAGGTCTTTTGAACC
>CAWVWK010000159.1:0-5939 GCA_963933725.1 uncultured Colwellia sp. | reverse complement strand
GAGAACGTTGCCAGATGCAATAATTTCTTCCATTTTTTCATGCTAGGCGTGTTGATGAAATGATCCAAGCGTTGATCTTAAAGTATGTATTTAGAGCAAAGTTTAAAATTGTTTTTAGCTCTGCTGCACAGCGTCATCGCTCTGGTTTTACTTTATGGTTAACAAACAGAATGGATGCTGTTTTAGCCATGTGTAATGCTTCGGCAAGCTACTTAGAAAGAAAACCGGATGCTGTTATATACCACGGCATAAAAACCGAAGCCTATATTCCACCTGAAAATAAAGAGCCCGCTAAAAGCAAAGAACAAGCCTGGCAATCTTTGAACCTTTTTAAAGGTATTGACCCTAATGCCAAATACGGTATTGGCATATTAGGCAGAGTACGCAAACAAAAAGGCGTTCATTTATTCGTTGAGTCTTGCATTCACGCACTAAAAGATAAACCTGATTTTGTTGCTGTTGTTGTAGGTGCTACCTCAGCAAGTAATGAAAGCTTTGTAGCTGCATTAAAAGAAAAGATTTGTGCCGCTGGAATGGCAAACCGCATTGTTTTTGTTGGCGAGCAAGACTTTTCAGATATCCCAAAAATATTTTCTGCCTTATCGGTTGTAGTTGCATTAAGTGACAACGAAGGTTTCGGCTTAACTGTTTTAGAAGCAATGAGTAGTGGCGCTGTGGTATTAGCATCACAAGCAGGAGCATGGCCTGAAGTTATTCGAGAAGGCGTTGATGGCTATGTAGTCCCTACGAATGATGTTAAAGCGACAACCGAGAAAATGTCGTTGTTACTTCAAGACCCAGCGGTATTAAAAGAGATGGGCAAGAATGGCCGTAAAAGAATCTTAGAGCATTTTTGTGTACAAAGAGAAGCTAAAGAATTAGTACACTTTTTTAGAAAGTTAACAGGTTGAAGGTTTAAGGTAAACAAAAAAGCGATAAATGAGTCAATCATTTATCGCTTTTTATCGCTGAAACTATTACTAGCTTTTAGCAGGAACCAGGCCTTGGTTTATCATGGTAATGTCTTCTTCGGTGATGGTTCCACCAGCGCGCTTTAATACTAGAACATTTTGTATGTAACCGTATCGTGTAGAAGAAAGGTTACGCTTAGCGTTATATAAATTACGAGTGCTATCAAGTACATCAACGATAGTACGTGTACCTACTTCAAATCCAGCTTCGGTCGCTTCAAGCGCTTTCTCAGCACTTAAAACCGATTGCTCAAGCGCTTTAATTCCTGAAATACTGGCAATAACTGTATTATATGAATTACGCGTTTTGCGAACCACGTCGCGATAAACAAGAGATAAATCTTGGCTAGCTGATACAAATCGATTTTGCGCCTTTCTTACTGAGGTTGAAACCGCTCCACCTGCATAAATAGGTACATTCAAAGTAACACCCACAGAATAGTTATCTAGTGCTCCATCGTCAGCACTTTTAATATTGTTGATTTCTGTTTCAGTGTCCGCTGAATTATATCTTGCACCAAAATCTAATGTAGGGTAATGACCAGAACGTGAAATTTGAATCGCATCTTTCGCTAAATCAATGCCTATTTTAGCAGAAATAAGATCTAAACTTTTCGCTACAGCCGTTTTTTGCCAGTCATCAGCTGAATTTGGTACTGGTGCAGTGGTACTAAAACTCTCTGTATTTAATACAGAGATATTACGAGGGTAATAGTTAGTAATAACTCTTAAGTTTTCTTCTGCGTTGTAAATGGCATTTTCAGAGCGAATTTCTTCAGTAACCGCTTTATCGTATTGCGCTTGTGCTTCGTGTACATCGGTAATTGCCGTTAGGCCGACAGAGAAGCGTTGTTTGGTTTGTTCTAACTGACGAGCAATGGCTTTTTTTTCTGCTTGGGCGAAACCTAAATCATCTTTCGCACTTAAAAGTGCAAAGTAGGCTTCTGTTACCCGAACAATTAGATTTTGTTTGGCTATTTGATAATTTAGATCACTTTGGTGCGCTGATTTTTTAGCTGTACTTAAGCGAAGCCAAGTATCGTGATGATAAATTTGCATATTTAAACTCGCGCCAAAACCGACTGTATTGGTATCTCGGGTTATTGACGGTGAAACTTCACTCTGAGCAACCGTATAATTACCTGTAGCATTAATTTGAGGTAATAATGCAGAGCGTGATGCTGATACATCTTCTTGCACAACCATATATTCAGCTTGAGCCTTTAGAACAACAGGGTCATTAAGAAGTGCTTGCTGGTAAACGGAGGCTAAATCATCTGAAAAAGCAGCAGAGCTTAACGTAAGACCTAAAGTCGCTACGATAACCTTATTAATTGTTTTTCTTATGGGTGTCATTTTTCTTATCCTTTTCGGGTCTTTATATACTCAAGCTGAGTATGTTTTTTATAGGCTAGTTATAAACCAGTTATGTTTTCTACCTAAACTCTTACTATGTATCGCTTAACTATATTACCTGATTCTTAAACCACGTAACTGAAATAAATCTATTGAAACGAGACATTTAACGGTTCACTCACGTTTTGAGCTATTATGCCCTATATCCTACCTTATTTTAGAAGTTAACCTACTAAAATGGGTTGTTATAAGTGTAACAAATTATATTAAGTGATCAAAATACTTACATATAAGCTATTATAAAATTATTTTTCGACTTTTATAGCAATAAAACAGGCTTAATGAACAGCTAACCATAAAATTAAATACTATAAAATAATAGTATAGCTAACTTTAACAAGGTTCTTTCAAAAGTTTATAACGCTCTCGTTAAAATCATTCAAAATATAGCTTATTAAGGTATTCGATGATCTGAAAGCATCAATATGAGAATTCATGTTAGAATAAGAAGTTTTATACTTTAAAGCCAAATTTAGAAGGGCGCCGTGAGCTTTTTTCCAAATAACAAATCTTCAAGCAAAAATAACTACCGCTTTAATCTAGCTAGTTTAATGGGTTTGTGTGCTAATAACTACCTATTGTCCTTGAAATTATTAGCTGAAAAGCTAGAAATTGATACTGTTCGTTTATTCTCTATAAATGAATCATTATCATATCGCATTAGTGTTGAAGAAGTAACAAAGTACACCTCGCTCATTCACTTCAAACAGTGTGATGTTAGCAAACATACTTCAAAAAATATCATAGAGTCTTCAATGCTTCCCAGCATGGTTATCAGACTTTATCATGATGCTAAAGTTGCTGAAGTGATCAGCTCTCAAAATATTAAACACCTTAAAGCAAAATATGATTATCCTAATGAATGCATGCATCAACAAAACGAAAAACAATTAACGAATCAATTTCTCAATGATTGGCTAATCCATTGTTTAGCCAACGGCCAAGTAAATTTCGAATCGTCCTGGGGAAGTTCTTAATGGATTCTTTTAGCTTTTCAAAACAGCGATTCAAAACAAAGCAAGATAAACAAATCACAATTGCACAAATTAGTGATCCCCACCTCTTTGAAGATATCGAGCAATGTCATCATGGTGCTAATGTTTATCGTAATTTAAAAACAGTAATTGAACGTATTTCGACTAATGATGAGATAGATTTAATTATCTTTACTGGTGATTTAACCCAAGACCACACTGAAAAATCTTACCGACGCTTTGTGGAGTTATTTTCAGATGTTAAATCGGAAACTCCTCATTTTGACTTGCCTGTATTTTTTATTCCGGGTAATCATGACGAGGTGCTACTTCTTAATAAATATTTAAACAAACAACCTTTTTATAGCGATAAAACCATCCAATGGGAGAACTGGCAAGTTCAATTATTAAATAGTAAAAGTAGTACCCCTGCAGGTTTAGTCTCTACAGGTGAGCTTTTAAGATTAAAGCATTCGATAACTCAGACTAAATATCAACTTTTATTTATGCACCATCACCCTGTAAATGTAGGTTATTTTATTGATAAACATGGCTTAATTAATAAAGAGGAATTTTGGCAGGAAATTTATCTGCTAAACAAGGATAAAAAACGTGGCATTAAAGCAATTGCTTGTGGGCATGTGCACCGTGCAATGGATTTCCCAGCTTTTAGTCAAGGTAATACGCAGTGTACTAGGTTATTAACCTGCCCTGCTACCTCAATACAATTTGATCCAAGTAAGGGGTATGTAGAAGCTTTACCTCAAGCTGGTGGTTATCGCTTACTAACCCTTCATAAAACCGGCGATATTGAAACAAAAGTGCTTTATGTTTAAAGCACTTTTGTAGCCTGAATTAGTCTTTATGGTATAAAACTATAAGCCAAAAAAAGAGTACAGCTTATAGCAATTCCATTAAGTTTTTGATCTTGTTGTAGACAGGAAAATGAATCAGAGCAAGGCGCTCGATTGAGTAATAGCTATCTATTGGCATTGAGAGTAACGAGGCCATGCCTACTTTAACCAGTACAAGTGAGCAATAACTTAATTGAATTGGTCTTAATAAGCTTCTTCAATTGCTTCTTCTATCAATTGAACTAATGGCTCATAACCAAAAATAACCAAGGGCTTACCGTTAACAAAAAACTGAGGTGTTGCTCTCACTTTTAAAGTTTTTCCATCTTCTATATCTTGTTTTACGATGCGTGAAATTTCACTACTCCGCCAATCTTTTTCTAATTGAGCATGATCTAACGGTAATGTTTTAAGCCCTGCTAATGCTTTTTCAGGGTTGGAAACATGATGTGCTACCCACTGCTGTTGGTTCGCCATAAGTAGCTCTGCTGCAGGCCAAAACTGACCTTGTAAATGTGCCGCTTCCAGCATTTTCACGACATCTTCAGAGCCTTGATGAAAAGGCGCATAGCGCATTACAACTTTTACCCTACCCTGATAAATTTTTAAAATATTATTGACTAAAGGGTAAAATCGTCGGCATGTTTCACAAGCAGGATCAAAAAATTCAACAATGGTTACTTTAGCGTTTTTACCCCCTTTTACCGGTGCATTTTCTCTCTCTAAAGCAGAGATAGCCTCTTTACTTAATGAAGGTGCTGACTGACTTTTATAAACTACCGTTGCTGTAATAAAAATAGCAACAAGCAAAATAAGCGCACTAATAAATATTTTTTTTGTAGTCATAATCTATTCCGTTTTTGTTAACTTCTTCTGTAATTTAGCTTCTTTGTTTGTGTTTTAACTTATATGTTTGAATCTATATTTTAGCTTACTATGCTATTTTCTTTGACCGCCACAGCAAAATGCCTAAAAGTGTAAAAGTCATTAAAGACATAATAGGAATATTTAAAAAGCCGAACAAGCTAAAATTAATCTCTGAGCAAGGAATCCCCTTTGTACATGGCTGCATAGCTTCAGGAATAACCCCCTCAACAACAAGCACGTGAAATAAAGCCGTTAACCAACCCAGCACAATAAGTGGGCTAATAAAGCGAATAATTTTAGGCTCAAAAGGAAATAAAGCCATCGGTATCATCACAACTAATGGGTAAATAGCGATACGTTGATACCAACATAAAACACACACTGGTAGCTGCATAATTTCGCTAAAAAATAAGCTGGTAAATGTTGCACCTGTTGCGATTAACCATATAGCAAAAAGTAAATTCCATACGCGTTGATGTTCTAATGTTAAGTTATTTTGATCCGCTTCAATAGCTTTATTCATATATTTATTATCTTCAGTATTTATTTCTGGTCATTTTGATTATACCTATTAAGGATAAAGAAAACTTATATTTTTATATCAATAGATTACTAAGCCACTATCAATCAAAGCAGTGATTACAGTAAGTACACACATAGCTTTAAAGTTCTATTAAAAAGGATACAGAAAAATTTAGGTTGATTACGGCTCTAATTCTTTAAGTAGAAATCGGGACATAAGAGGGAAAAGGTAAGTGAGTGTTGCTTTAATTTCTGATATAATCCGCCACCGATTTTATACCCTTAACCTTAACCTTAACCTTAACCTTAACCTTAACCTTAACCTTAATATAAGC
>CAWVWK010000158.1:0-6089 GCA_963933725.1 uncultured Colwellia sp. | reverse complement strand
CAATACCACTTAACCCTAAAGCCCCTCCGTAATAAGCCTGCTTGGTAATCTTTGTTTGATAAAAAATTTTCGCATTAACAAGGTTCATGAGCATTAAGGTAGAAAAAGCAATACAGGCGAGGGCTGAGTTAATCATACCTTGGGCGTTATAAAGAAGTACGTAATTAAAACCAAATAAACACATGCCAAAAAGCAAGAAATATAGGTGATGTTTTAGTGAAAAGCGTAAGGGAAGTTTTTTTAATCTAGCATAAGAAAAAAGAATAAAGGTAGCGAGAGCGAACCGATAAAAAATAGAAGCTTCTGGGGCTACGTCACCTAATTGGTAGTTAATAGCGATCCATGTGGTGCCCCATATTAAAACCGTTAAAAAATATAAAACGCTGTTATGCATAACAAATAAAGTCTCAACAAGATGGGAGAAGGATTACTACATCCCTATTCTACGCTAAATAACTTTATACAAAAGCATTTATCTTGATTCTAATTAGCACCCACCTTGTTTTGATAAAAGAAGTTGTTGCCTTTGTGTAAAGTGAATCGTTGTCTATACTTAAAAAAACCATCTAGTTACCTCTGATATAGGGGGTTAAGTGTTTTAATTTTTGTCTTAAAACCTGTCGATTTAACGGTACATATCAAGTTAGACGCAGACATAACATATGCTTTAATTTTCTTATATGTTGTTGTGTATCCATATAAAGTAGCAAAAAAGGGTTTAGTAAAGTTCTGTCGGCGGTCATTATGGGCACCGCTATTTTCAGCTATACATTATATCGCAACAGCTGCAGTCTCGTTTTATATGACAGATTTACCGACTGAACACATACAAACGACAAATTTAGGCTTATCTTTTGTTATTGCACGGTTATTGTAATTTTTGTGGCTACTACTGTGTTGTGCTCTATTGTGGGGCAACGTTATTGATAATACGGCACTTCTTGCATTACAAAGCTCTATTAGAGAAAAGTTTATTATAGAGAGTAGGGGCGATGGTTTACTTGTTATCGAAAGTACTGGTGTAGCTATATTAGCAAATACTGCTTATATGTTTAACTATCAAGTTTTACTAATGGTCGGTATTAAACGGGCCGCGTCTTAAAACAAAGCTTAATCGAGAGGCTAATGAGTTTCTTATGTAGAGTCGGGTCTTTTTATTTATTGATCTAAATAACATTAGTTCAACATGATTGTAGTCATTTTAAATAGCTGATAATATCGAAATGTTCATTCTTTAGCGAAACCCAATATGCACAAAACAATTCTACTGACATTTATGCTTTGTTTTCTTAGTACACAAGTACTCGGAAGTGTTGCGTATAAGAGTGAACATAAGATGCAAGATGATGTGCATAGTTTTATGCATGAATTAGATGTACCTCATACACATGAGCATCAAGATGAGAGTAAATTTACTTTTTCATACTCAAGCGAAGCATTAGAGCATATTAATCAAGATGAAGACTTTTGTGCAATAGATTTTATTGATGCTGTTATTAATAACCTGCCAGAGAGTAAACCCATTAGCGCCATGAGCTGGAATGCTAATAAGTGGCCACCGCCTTTTCTTAACCACGCTAAGCCACCTCCACGAATCTGATCCTAAATAACGATTATTTATCTTTTCTGTCTTATGGGCGGGATATTATTGTATTTTTTGGATTCATTATGTCTGTTAACATTTTATCACTGCGAAATTTTCGCGGAATTTCGGCGTTAGTATTTTTCGCTTTACTCTTTACGCTTGCTGTTTCACTTATCGCTAAAGCTTCCCCTGGCGCCCATGGCCCTAATGGCGAACATTTAGATTCTAAAAAAATAGTGCTTACTGCATCAAATCCTAAGTTTGAAACTTTCACTGAGTCTTTTGAGTTGCTAGGTGAATTGCTTGACAATAAATTGGTTATATATTTACATGATTTTAAATCTAACCGCCCAGTTAAAAATGCCTCTGTTGAAGTGGAATCTGGTGAAGTAGCAGCAATAGCAAACTATTCAGATGAGTTAGGCGTTTATACGCTTACAGAGCAAGCTATGATTAATTTATTAAGTCAACCGGGAGCGCATGACATTGTTTTAACGATTATGACAGAAGACAATGGTGATTTGCTGATAGCGAATTTATCAAACAGCAAAACAGAATCAGAAGCAGTTCATGAAGAGCACGAGCATCATTTTCCTTGGTGGATAGTTTTTCTTTGCGTTGGTGTTTTCTTTGGCGGTTTTTTAGTGGGCAATCTAGCCAAGACCAAGACCAAGACTAAAGCTAAGGAATACAAATAATGAAATTACTTCTCTCTATAACATTACCCCTTAGTTTATATTCCGCCATATTACTGGCTTCGCCAGGAGCACATGGGCCAAATGGTGAGCATTTAGATCAAAAAAAGAGTCAGGTAAATAGTACCATAGGCAGACAAGCAGATGGTTCGGTTATTATGCCGATGAAACATCAAGCACTATTAAAAATAAGAACACAATTTGCCACCATAACCACAGCCAATAAACACCTTCAATTAGATGGCTTAGTTAAACCGCACCCAGATGCATACGCCGTAATTCAACCAAGTAGTGATGGGCGTTTAAGTGCCCCGGAACAAGGTATGCCTATAACAGGTACCCAAGTTAAAGCGGGCGATATAACGGGTTATATTAGATACCAGTATACTGCCTTCGACTTAGCAACCCAGTCGAGTCAGCTTGTTGCTGTGCGTAATCAAATAGAACAAACCAATCGTGATGCAGAGCGTTTAAGAAAACTTGGCGATTTAGCATCAAAACAAACACTTGAACAGCTTGAAACACAGTTAATTACCTATAAGCAGCAAGAAAAAGTGTTGCAGCAAGGCTTGGAAAATCAAGAAGCTTTAATCGCGCCTATTTCAGGTGTACTAGTGAACAACTCTGTTAGTCGTGGTCAATGGGTAAAAGCGGGAACGACGTTATTTGACATTGTCTCTACGGATAAGTTTATTGTCGAAGCATTAATTCACGATACAGATATTTTAGCAAAGTTATCAACGGCCAAGATCAAGCAAATGCCAAATGTCACCTTGAATTATTCAGGCTATTCACCACAGTTGGTCAATGGTGTTATTCGAATTCACTTTGAAAACAACGCAAGTTTGCAAGATGCTACAGTATTACTTCATCAAAACGTTACTATTCAGGCGCCTTTAAATGAGGACATTGAAGGTATTGTACTTCCTGCAAAAGCGATAGTGTTAAGTGCAAATAATATAGCGCAAGTTTGGATTAAACTGTCGGCTGAAAGATTCTTACCACAAATAGTTGAATATCAACAACTCGAACCTGGTGTTGTTATCATTACTAATGGCTTAGGTGCAGACAATCGCGTTGTTGTTGAAGGCTCTTCACTCTTGAATCAAGTGAGGTAGGCAACAATCATGTTTAATTTTTTAGTTAAATCAAGTCTTAAAAATCGCTTGGTGGTGTTGCTTATTGCATTAGTGATGATGGTTTATGGCCTAATGCAAGGACAAAACTTACCTGTTGATGTCTTTCCAAACTTAAATAAACCGGTTGTTACAGTACTCACAGAAGCGGGAGGAATGGCTCCAGAGGAAGTTGAGCAATTAGTGACATTTCCTTTGGAAAACCTACTTAACGGCGTAACAGGTGTTACTAGAGTTCGTTCAACTTCGGGTATTGGTTTATCGATTGTTTATATCGAATTTGAATGGGATACCGATATCTATCGAAATAGGCAACTGGTTTCAGAGCGACTGGATCTTGCTGGTGAGCAACTTCCTACAGGCATTACTTCGGTTATGGGGCCTGTATCGTCAATTATGGGTGAGGTTATGCTGATTGCGCTACCCATTGATGAAAAAGGTGGTGTAAATCAAATGCGAGTGCGAGAGTATGCCGATTTTGTCTTACGACCAAGGCTTCTTTCCATTGCCGGTGTATCGCAAGTAATCCCTATTGGTGGTGAAGTTAGACAGCTAAGAGTAGCACCGAATACGATGCGAATGCGTCAACTGGGTATTAATTTAACGCAATTACAGAACGCATTAACAGATTTTGCCGCTAATTTTGGTGGTGGCTTTATTGACCTTAATAATCAAGAGTATCTGATACGTCATAAAGGACGTACCATGGATATAAAGCATTTAGAAAAACTTGCTGTTGGTTGGAATGAGCAACGTTCTATTTTGTTATCACAAATTGCTACGGTGAGTTATTCATCTGCGGTGAAGCGTGGTGATGGAGGCTTTAATGGTGGTCCTGCAGTGGTAGTAAATGTTCAAAAACAACCCAACGCAGATACAGTTCAGTTAACTCAACAAATTGAGTCAGCACTGGAAGAATTACATACGAGTTTACCCGCGGGAATGGCTAAACCTAAAGTACTTTTCAGACAAGCAGACTTTATCACTTCTTCTATTGAAAACGTAACCGAAGCCTTAAGAGATGGGGCTATTATGGTTACCATTATTTTGTTCTTATTTTTATTGTCGATAAAAACGACCATTATTTCACTTGTTGCAATACCTTTGTCGTTAGCGGTAACAGTGCTTATTTTTCAATGGTTAGGTCAAAGCATTAACGTAATGACGTTAGGAGGCTTAGCAATTGCGATAGGTGAGCTGGTTGATGATTCAGTGGTTGATGTTGAAAATATCCTTAGACGTCTTAAGCAAAATGCACAAGATGCAAAACCAAAGTCGATATTTGATGTGGTTTGGCAAGCAAGTGTAGAGGTTAGGTCGGGTATTGTGTATGCGACCGTTATCGTTATTTTAGTTTTTCTACCGCTGTTCGCGTTACCGGGGATAGAAGGGCGCCTATTCTCTCCGTTAGGAGTCGCTTATATCGTGGCTATATTAGGCTCGCTATTGGTGTCAATGACCGTTACCCCAGTGCTTTGTTATTATTTATTGCCAGGATCGAAAGTTATTCAGCAAAAAGATAGCTACTTAGTGACAAGGCTAAAAAGCTGGCAAAGTAGATGGATTCATTGGGCGCTTCCTAACGCCAAGCACTTTATCGCTATGGTAGGCTTAATAGCGGTTTTAGCTGCAACCAGTATTAGTCAATTCCCGCGAGCATTTTTGCCTACTTTTAATGAAGGTTCACTTGTACTTGGTATGATCTTCGAGCCGGGCACATCATTAAATGAATCAAACAAAATGGGCCATTTAGCTGAAAAATTATTACTGTCGGTGCCGGAAGTAACGCAAGTAGGAAGACGAACAGGTAGGGCGGAATTAGATGAACACGCCGAAGGGGTCCATTCTTCAGAAATAGATGTCGATTTAATTCCATCTGAGCGAAGCCGTGATGAAGTATTGGCAGATATACGCGATAAGCTTTCTGTTATACCGGGGCAAATCGCAATAGGACAGCCCATTTCACACCGTTTAGATCATTTGCTTTCAGGGGTTAGAGCGCAATTAGCGATTAAACTCTTTGGTGACGATTTAGAAAATTTACGAATAACTGCTGAGTCTATTCGCAGCAAGCTTGAGGAGATTCCAGGGCTTGTTGATATCAATATTGAAAAGCAGGTACTTATTCCTCAGTTAAGTGTGCAAATCAAATATAATGAGCTCGCTAAATACGGTTTAACGCCCGGGTCTGCGTTGCGTCAATTAAATATACTAACAGAAGGGATAAGTGTCACTGATGTTATTGATGGTGTAAAACGTTTTGATCTTGTTCTACGATTAGACGATTTGAACAGAACGCCAGAGCAGTTGAAAAATACCTTAATTGACTCCCCTGCAGGCGCTATACCAGTAAATTATATTGCAGCCATAGAGCTTCTTGATGGACCAAATCAAGTCTTGAGAGAAAATAGTCGCCGTAGGCTTGTTCTTTATGCAAATAGTGAGAAGGTAGATGTGAAGCAATTGCTTAGCTCTGTCAGAAGCGCTATAAAAAAAATCGAACTTCCCGAAGATAGCTTTATTAGTTTAGAGGGACAATTCTTAGCGCAAGAGCAAGCAATGCGATTACTCATTGTTTTATCTGCTTTGTCGTTTGCATTGATATACCTTGTCTTATATTTAAGATATCAATCTATGATCTTCGCTACTATTATCATGTCTAGTTTACCCATG